>JAGIAQ010000041.1 GCA_017744795.1 Niabella sp.
GAGACAGCAGTTACTGTGCCATTATTTAGCGTTCCGAAATAAGTTGTGCTGTCTGTTTTAATTGCAAAACCATTTAAAAGAGTTTCGCCATTTATTAGTACTTGCCCTGTTGAACTGCATTTTAGAATATTTGTTAGTTCGTTGAAATTTATTGTCAAGTTTGGCAATCCAATAACTTTTCTTACGTGACAGTTTTTAAATAATGTATAGTCGTCACTTTTCTTGCTATCATTATCCCAAATGTTTTTGATACCAATAAACTCTTCTTCAATTAGTGGTAGAGAATTCAAATTTAAAAATTCTTTTTGCCTGTAATCGTCTTCAAGGATTTGAATATCAAATTCTGTTTGTCTTGTCTTAGAAACTGTTTGTGGGAATTCGTTTGAAATTGTTGATGTCGTAAACCAAATGTCATTTGGATTAACTTTCTCAATTTTACGCATTTTCAGCACAAGGCTTTTTGTTTTAACAAAATCAATTGAGTTTTCAGGAATAGCTTCTTCAACATTCCAATCTGTGTCTTCAATGTGCATTTTTGTGGGAGCTAAAAATGTTTCTGGCAATTGGTCTACCTTCATTTGCGAAATTCCAATTGTCTGTCCATTAGAATTGTCAATGAACTGAACCTTAATCTTGTTGTCTGTTCCAAGTATTTTGTCAAATAGTCCCATCGTTTCTGGTATTTAGGGAGTCGCTTTATAATAGCAGGCAACTCGCCCATTGGCGCAACCTACCCGTTTTAAACGTTTGTAAATGCTTAATCCCGGCTATCTTTATTTGTAATCAACTTTTCCAACCTTGCCATCATCTCATCCTTTTCCTTCATCATGCGTTCATACAGGGCAATTTTTTCTTCATGCAGTTGAACGATTTTATCGATAGGATTTATTGTACAATTAGGGTTGATTGCGTTCAACGTTGACGAGTCATTACTAGTAAACGTGTTGGAGATAATATTAATAGCTTGTTCCTCATCAAAATTCTCGATAGCCGCTGCCGGTATTTTTAAAATAGCGGCTACCTGTTGCAGCAGGTGTGCATCAATGCTTTCTTTCTGCTCCAGCAGGGATACTTTTTGCTGGTTCCAGTCATCGCCCAGGTCTGCCGCCAGTGCATCCTGCTTTACACCCAGCATTTCGCGGAAGCGTTTTATGTTTCGGCCTTCGTGTATTTTGTGTGTTGGCATAGCATTATTATTTTGTTATTGCAAATGTAGGCTATTGGCAGAATATGTTTCTGCTGTAAAATACGGGCTTTTATTTGTACGCTACATACGGGCGATGTAGGTTACAGCACCAGCACAGCCTTGCTTTGTATTTTAAATACCCCACCGCAAACCTTAAAAACATGAATGCAAAAACACAACTAATGCTAAAAGCGTGGCTGAAAAAACGCCCGGCTATTTATATAAATGCGCAACTACGCATTATGCTATCCAGCTATATAGACCGCTGCCCCGGCGATACTGTAAACAGCAGCCTGGTAAAGGATATTTTGGCTGTGGGCGAGCTAATAGATGTGTTAGAAAACTATGTTAAAAAGAGGCACTCCACAAAGCTTAAAGCTTCAAAAAGCAAATAAATAACAGTACATTCGTTACATAACTTCAGCCTTTGTTGGTGTTGCGCGCAGGCCATAGTGCGTAGGAGAAACACCAACAAACCGGCCGCTGGTGTTTCTGCTGGGGCCCGGCACCACACTCAACACCAGCAGTGACGCCAAACGAACCGCAGGTGTTTTCCCCACGCGTTACAACTGCGCTCAACATCTAAGCGGAATATAAAAGGTCGCCCGGCAAACGGGCTTCGGACCCTACCCGTCACATTCGGTACTACCGATATTCAGCCCCCATAAGGGCCTGCTATTGGTAGCAAAACAATGTTCCCAATTGAATGAGCCGCGTGGCGGCGACCTATTGGTAAATCAGCGCCAAACCTCATTCATAAAATGCAGAGCAAAAGCTGCCATATGTTCTGCAGCACAAGTGAGTGACACAACGAAGCTGATAGCAGTACCCCTGCTGACCAAATAATAACTCAATTCAGCCTTTAAACCGGCCGCTGGTGTTTCTGCCAAGCCCCGGCACTACACTCAACACCAGCAGCAGAGCCAAACGGACCGCCGGTGTTTTAACCGCCCACTGTTGCTACGCTCAACACCGGCAGCGGCGTTACCCATTCACTATTCATCTTTCACTACTGCCTAATTCCTCACCGGCTTCCCGGTTTTGATCACGCTTTGCAAACGCTCCAGGGTTTTGCGCTCCCCGCATAATGAAAGAAAATTCTGGCGTTCCAGGTCTAATAAGTATTGTTCGGATACCAATGTTGCCTCACTCAAGTCGCCGCCGCACATAACATAAGCCAGTTTTTTTGCTACCAGCGCATCATGATCCGTTGCATAATTTCCTTTTTGCATACCGTTAATACCAGCTAACAGTGCACCCAATGCGCTGCGGCCAAGAACTTTAATATCTGTTCTTGGAACCGGTGCCACATAGCCATTATCATACAGGTCAATAATGCTGCGTTTCGCTTCCGCCACGCGATGATCGGGGTTCATCACTACCTCATCCACTCCTTTTCTATAGTAGCCCAGTTCAAAAGCTTCAAACGCAGATGTGGCTACCTTGGCTGTTGCCACCGTAAGGAAACGGTTTTGCAGAGGAATATTTTCAGGCTCGCCGTGTTGCACATCATCCGCTGCCCGCAATGCAAATTCCTTGGTGCCGCCGCCTCCGGGGATCAACCCAACTCCCAATTCCACCAATCCCGTATAGGTTTCAGCAGCTGCAAAAACTTTGTCTGCGTGCATGCTCAGTTCACAGCCGCCGCCCAAGGCCAGTCCGTGCGGTGCCACCACAACCGGAACGGACGCATACCGTGCGCGCATAGTCGTGTTTTGGAACAGGCGCACCGCCATATCCAGTTCATCATATTCCTGCTCTATGGCCAGCATAAAGATCATACCTACATTAGCACCTGCCGAAAAATTAGCTCCTTCATTAGCGATCACCAGCCCTTTAAATCCTTTTTCCGCCTTTTCAATAGCCGTTTGTATGCCACCCAATACATCGCCGCCAATAGTTCCCATTTTGGTGTTCCATTGCAGGCCCAATACTTCGTCACCTATATCATATAGTTTGCAGCTATTGTTCTTCCATACAATCTTGTCGGAATAATTACTTAAAATAATAAATGCATCACTTCCCGGCAACAGTTTATAGGTTTTACTTGCCGGATCATAAGCTTTCTTTTTACCGTTCTCTGTAATATAAAATGTTTTATTTCCGGCCGCCAGCATTTCATCTACCCAGGGGGCAACGGAGTGCCCTGCTGCTTTCATGGCTTCCGCTGTTTTAGCTACACCTACGGCATCCCAGCTTTCAAAAGCACCGATCTCCCAACCAAAGCCCGCTTTCATGGCATCATCAATACGATAGAGCTCATCGCTGATCTCCGGAATGCGATGACTTACATAAGAAAATAATCCATAATGAAATTGCCGGTAAAAGTCGCCCGCTTTATCGGTACCGGCTAGTAACATCTTTAACTTCGAAGGCAGGTCTTCAATTAGTTTGGCGGCTTCCAGGCTGCCGAATTTCGACTTGACTCTTGCGCCATATTCAAAGGTCTTTAAATTGAGCGTTAAGATCTCCGAAGCACCTTTATCCGTTTTTACCTTTTTGAAAAAGCCCTGTCCCGTTTTATCACCCAGCCATTTATTTTCGACCATTTTTTCCAGCCAGGCCGGAATAACAAATAATGCACGGGCCTCATCCTGCGGACAATTGTCATGCACGCCATTTGCTACTTTAACCAATGTATCGATCCCCACGACGTCGGCTGTACGGAACGTTGCTGATTTCGGACGCCCGATCATGGGGCCGGTCAGCGCTTCAATTTCGTCAATGGTTAAACCCAGTTTATCCATTAATGAAAATATGGACATAATGCTGAAGACCCCCACACGGTTGGCAATAAAGGCCGGTGTATCCTTGCAGAGAACAGTTGTTTTACCAAGGATGCGCTCGCCAAACTGCAATAAGAAGTCGATCACTGAAACGTCGGTATCTGGTGTGGGAATAATTTCCAGCAGGCGCAAATAGCGGGGCGGATTAAAAAAATGCGTACCGCAAAAATGCTTTTTAAAATCGTCAGACCTTCCTTCGGTCATCAGGTGAATGGGAATACCCGAAGTGTTAGACGTGATCAGGCTTCCCGGGCGACGGTACTGCTCTACCTTTTCAAATAATTGCTGCTTAATGTCCAGCCGCTCCACCACCACTTCAATGACCCAGTCGCAGGAGGCAATATCTTTCAAGTCATCATCAAAGTTACCTGTGGTAATCTTTTTCACCACTTCTTTCGTAAACACCGGCGAGGGGTTGCTTTTGATAGCGGCAGCAAGCGCGTCTTTCACGATCTTATTTTTATCAATCGCTTTTCCGCCAGCCTCCTGGGGCGTTGCAATATCCAGCAATAATACCGGGATCCCGGCTCCCGCAAAATGACAGGCAATACGGCTGCCCATTACCCCGCTTCCCAAAACAGCTACCTTCTTTATCGTTCTTTTCATGCAATACAATTTGAAAATAGTTAGTTAAACAACCATCTATGTGAAGTTAAGCATAAAAAAGACCATTCCCGTTCGCGGTGAAAAAATGCGGCTTCGCCGATTTTATTTCTTGCGCACAATCAATTAATAATACATTTGGATATGTAAAAACCTTGGATACTTTATGAGTATATTAACCACCAGCGCGCTCTCCAAAAGATACAAAACGGTTCAGGCATTGAACCAGGTCAATATCGCCATTCCACAAGGGGCTGTATACGGCATTCTGGGGCCCAACGGCAGCGGGAAAACCACACTGCTGGGCATTGTAATGGATGTACTCAAGGCCACGTCAGGGGCCTACTTGTGGAACGGACAGCCGGGCAGCGACACCCAGCGCAAACGCATTGGGACCTTATTGGAAACGCCCAATTTCTATCCTTACCTCAGTGCGGAACGCAATCTGGAGATTGCCGCAGCGATCAAGGGCTACAGCAAGGCTGATATTCCGCGCGTTTTAAAGATCGTGAATCTTTTTGAGCGAAAGGACTCGGCCTTCAGCACTTATTCGCTTGGAATGAAACAACGCCTGGCCATAGCCGCGGCGCTATTGGGCGACCCTGAAGTGCTGGTATTTGATGAACCAACGAACGGGCTGGATCCCGCGGGGATCGCTGAGATCCGCCAATTGATTGTAACCCTGCATGCTTCGGGTAAAACCATCATCATGGCCAGCCATATCCTGGATGAAGTAGAAAAAGTTTGCACGCATGTTACCATTATTCAAAAGGGAACTATTAAAGCCAGCGGTACGGTTACCGAAGTGTTGCACGCAGGGGAACAGCAAAACGAAACCCTGATTGAAATTGCTGCAGGCGACCTGCTCCAATTACAATCCGCCGTACAGGAGTTGCCCGGATTAAAAACGGCGGCACTAAAACAGGATTTTCTTTTATTGCATTGCTCCGCAACAGTAACTCCTGAAAGTATTAATAAATTCTTTTTTGAAAAGGGGATCATCCTCAGCTACCTGTCTGTCAAAAAGAAAAGCCTGGAAACCCGCTTTTTGGAAATCACCGGCACTACAAGCGATCGCTAACAATAATACAACAACTATGTTACAGCTTTTTAAAATAGAATGGCTTAAGATCAAAAGCTATCGCACCTTTTGGGTGCTGTTCAGTTCGTTTTTTATTTTTCTTCCATCGATGTTCCTGTTAGCGGGCGACCGGTTTATGCACCAGTTCCAGGGCAAAACCATGGAAGCTGAGGCCATTAAACGCTTTATGAATTCGCCGTTTGTCTTTCCTAATGTATGGAGAGGAGCCGCCTGGTTTGGCGGATTGTTCTTCATTATCATCGGCATGCTATTCATTATGTTGATCACTAATGAAGTGCAGTACCGGACCCACCGGCAGAATATTATCGATGGCTGGAGCCGGATGAACTTTATTGCAGCCAAAGCCTCGCTCCTGCTGTTTTTCGTAATAACCACCACCGCAATGGTATTCCTTACCGGGTTGGTGTGCGGTTTTTTGTATACCCCTGATCTGGGAGCCGTCAGCATTTTTGAAAATTTTTATTATGTGGGGTACTATGCGCTGATGGCGACCATGTATCTTATCGTTGCTTTTCTTATTGCCATCCTCATCCGGAGAACGGGTCTTGCTGTTATCATCTATTTCGCTTACATTTTCATTATCGATAACCTGCTTTGGCTGGCGCTTACTTTCCGTAAAGGGCAGGCGGGTTATTTCCTGCCCCTGGAAAGTTCGGACTCCTTAATACCTAATCCGTTCAAGCCCGCACTACTGGAAACGCGCACGGTTTCTGACGGGTGGCTTATGCTCACCGCCCTGTGCTACGGAGCAGTAATGATTTACATTATCATCCGATATTATAAAAACGCTGACCTTAAGAGTTAACGCCAGTTCGATAAAATCAAGAAATAAAACCAAATAGGCACATAGGCTAAACTATTTATTTTCAAAATATTATAGTGAAACAAAGGGATTGAAGCTTCGCTTCAATCTATACAATGTAAGCTTCCGGTACCCCTTTGATTCTATGCATCTATGTGCCCGCCCGGATGAAATCCGTTCGGACGGGGTTAAAGATTAATATTCAGTTGCTTGTTTATCGAATTCGCGTTAAGAGCTGACCTTATTTTTTACGGGCGCCGCCACGTGGTTTTTTAGGTGAAGGAATGGCGGTGCTCTTTCCTTCTGCAGTGCCCGTATGCCCATGAAAAGGATCATGCGGCGGTTCCTTAAATTCATCTGGCACCGGATCATTTTTCTCCTCGGGAAGCTCAATGCGGCCTTCTATAATGGTAATCTCACTAAGTCCATCCACTACAATATTTTCGTCGGCATTCATAAAATCCGCGACCACATCTTCATCAATAATGGCAACTTCCGACAATTCCGATGGCTCCATTACCGGCGCAGCAATAATGGGTTCCTCCAACGGCGGCATTGATTTTTTTGATGGAGCCTTCTTTTTCTTCGCCGCTATTTTTTTTACAGGAGCTTTCTTTACTATTGCCTTCTTCGCGGCTGTTTTAGGGGCTGCTTTGCCCGCGGCTGCCTTCTTTTTCGGTGCTGCTTTTTTAGTCGGTGTTGCTTTCGCAGTTGCCGTTTTTTTAACCGAAGCCTTCTTTGCTGCAGTCTTTTTTGCAGGAGCTGCTTTTGCAGCCGGCTTGGGCGCTGCTTTCTTTGGAGGAGCTATTTTGGTTTCAGCTTTTCGCTCAACTTTGGGTTGCTTCTCTTTTTTTATTTTAGACTGTGCGGCTTTTTTTACTTTGTCCTTTTTCTTGTCAGCAGCCTTTTTCTTGCCTCCTTTAAGAATCAGTTTCCGGGTTTTTTTCAGCTCGCTTTTTTTTGCCTTCTTTTTCGATCTTTCTTTTTTGCCTGCGCCCTTTTTAGCAAGCAATTTTTCCTTTTTTGATGCCGATTTTTTTTGCTTAGCCATCTTTGCAGATTTTAAAATGATTAATAATATCGATCAGATAATAACTTCATTTCATATAAAACACTACTAATTCCGATAAACTACAGCTTCAACAACCCACCTAAAACTAAAAAAAGATCTCCATTAAATGAAGATCTTTTTAAATTTTAAACTTTTGGAAAATTAGTTATCCTGGATGGAGAAAGTGATCGGTTGTTTCCGGTAAGCTTTTACCTGCCGTCCGTTTTGAACTGCTGGCTTCCATTTACCCGATTTTTTAATTACCCGCATGGCTTCTTCACCCATTCCAAAACCCGGGTCTTTTAATACTTTTACATCACTCACATTACCCGCAACATCCACTACAAATTGTACAACAACCTGGTAGTTACCCGAAGCAGCACCGGCTTCAGTTGCTACATCCGCTCTCAGGTTTGTTTGCAGATACCTGGCCCAGTCACCGGGATATTGCGCATCCTGTTCTACTTTAGTAAAGATTTCAGGTTCTTTTTCCACTGGTTTGGCTTCCACGATACCTTTACCGCCGTCTACACCTGCAGGAGGAACCACTACACCCAGATCTTTTACACCTGCCTGGTTAATAGTACCAATCTTGGTATCTTTTAACTCTTCCTGAACGGGAGGGGGTTGTTTTACTTCCTCATCCTTTACAATTTTAGGAGGTGTAAATGCCTTTGTTTCGATTTTGGGAGGTTCCACTTTTGGGGGTGGTGGGGGTGGTGGCGGAGGGGGTTCTTTTTTCTCCTCCGGCTGTTCTATCTTCTGGATGGTAACTTCTTCCATTTTGACCTTCTGCGGCTTATTAGCCTGGATCTTGCTCTGCAAGATCACTAAACCCGCTATTACCAGGGCAGCTACCACCGTTATAACCAGCGCTTTTACGATACGTTTATTGTAGGTGCGGCGAAGCTCATAGGCCCCGTAATCCTTATTACGCCCCTCAAAAACAATATCCAGAAGATCTGATGATAAAATTTTATTGGCTTCCATTATTAAATTACTTTTTTATAAGATGCATAAATCTAAAAATTCCACAAGAATTTTTATTTGGCTGGAGTTGCAGGTGCCGCAGCGGGTGCTCCACCGATCGTTAAGCGAATGGCATCCAATTCACCAGGGAATGGTTTTACCAATGCATAACGGGCAACTTTGTTAATGGTCATTTCATCCAGCATATCCACCACATTTTTATATGTGGCGTCATCGGTTGGCTTAATAATTACGAAAAAGTCCTTTTGTTTACAATCATCAATAGATTTCCCTTTTGATCTGGCTTCCTGCTCGCAAGCGGGATCCTGCACATAATGAGAAACGACTTCTTTCTTTTTATTAATTATTTCATTGCGAATGCCTTTATAAGTGTCCGACTTGAAATTTGCCCCTGTAGGATCCATTTCTCCTTCATAATAGAAAACCTTGTTATCCTTTGCAAGCAAAACCGTCAATGAGCCCGATTGTTTGATCTTGGTTTCCTGATCTTTCTTATCCGAATCTTTAGGCATATTCAAATCCATCGTAGTAGGATTGCTCATTGTTGCCGTAAAAATAAAGAAAGTGATCAGCAGGAAGCCCAGATCCACCATTGGGGTCATATCCACCCGTGTGCTTTGCCTTTTGGCTTTCTTGACCCCGGGGCCTTTCTTATGTCCGTCATCGCCGCCAGTATCTAAACTTGCCATATTCTTATTTTTTACAAATTAGGTGATTAAAAATTATTTGCCCTTCAAACGATCCAGGTACAATTCGGATCCGGGAGGAGCATCTGTGGGCATGGTTACCAGGTTGTATTTCTGCTCGTCGTTGCGTTTCATAGCATCGATCAGCGCATTGAAGGCAGGGTATTTGGAGGAATTATCCCCTTTTACCAGGTATTTCAATGTTTCGCCGGCGAAAACATATTTGGCAGCGCCGATCCAGTTTACCAACTCATTCGTAGCAGAGTCCATTACCGGTATTCCATCCTGCTTCACCTTAGCCTGATCTGCCGGAGGCAGCGCCAGGAAGCTCTTCAGCTTATTAAAAGGCATCCCCATCATCATTCCATCAGTATAATGGGAGAGATCTCCGTCCGAAAGGGTCACCCCGGCACGTTTGGCAGCCTCCTTAACAATGTCTTTCCCTTTTTGAAGGTCCGATTTAGACATAATGCTGAAGTACACCTTGTTGTCTTTATCAATGCTCATCATAACGGCATTGTTATCAGGCATGATCTGCGAAGCAACGGAGTTAGGAGTCTCAATGGGAACTGGCTCACTCGGTTTGAATTTTGTGGCCATGATAAAGAAGGACAGGATCAGGAACGCTACGTCCACAAAGGGCGTCATATCCGTCTCCGTCGACTTCTTTTGTATTTTTGCTTTTGCCATTATTGACTATATTTTGATATAAGACTAAAAATCTGTTTTATTCCATAAAAATCCTGCGTCAAATTGTACTTATTTGTACAAAGAAGCGAAAGATTGCGTCAGGGTGAAACCAGATTCGTCTATACCATATGTAATGCTGTCAATACGGGTAGTAAGCATGTTGTAGAAAATCAGGGCTAAAGCTGAAGTACCGATACCCAGGGCTGTATTATACAGAGCCTCAGAGATACCAACCGCCAGCTCAGCTGCATTACCACCACCGCTATCACCAAGGCCAGCAAATGAACGGATCATACCCATTACCGTACCTAACAACGCAATTAATGTACCTGTAGAAACGATCGTAGATAAGAACACTAAGTTTTTCTGTAACATGGGCAGTTCCAAAGCAGTAGCTTCTTCTACTTCTTTTTGAATAGCTGCAATTTTTTGCTCTGTATCCAGACCTGATTCATTGATCATTTCTTTATAGCGGCGCAAACCAGCTTTCATTACATTACCTACAGAACCTTTTTGTTTGTCGCACTCAGCAATAGCAGCGTCAACATTTTTGTTGGCCAGGTGATATTGTACTTTACGAACAAAATTGTTGATGTTACCTGTACCTAATGCTTTGGCAATAGTCAGGAACCTTTCAATTGCAAATACGATAACCATTAACAGCATACCAATCAGTAAAGGAACGATGATCCCTCCTTCATAAATACGGTGGAACGCGCCTTTGGGGCCTTTATGGTTGGGCCAAAAGCCACCTGCAGCATCCGGCTGTGCAAATCCACTATCGGCTCCAATTACGAAGCGCCAAATACAATACCCAGCAATAATACACAAAATGGGAGCCACCCACGAAATCAAATTGCTGCTTTTTTTAGGTTGAACAGAAGTAGTAGCCGTTACGGGCTTCGCTTGATTTGTCTCAGCCATGATCTTAGTTTTTTAGTTTTTTAAATATTGAACAAGTTTACTTTGAGTGTACAATTCTAACAAAAAAAACGAAACAACAAAGTTTTTCGTCATTATTTTTTTTTGATTGTTTGAAGATAATTGTTTTTTAGTAAATCATTAAGATATTTCCTAAAAAACGTATATAAATCTATTTAGCAAGCACTATCGTTTTATAATTTTCAACGGAACAATACATTTATTATTCATATCTCAATGCATCAATTGGATTCAAACGGCCTGCTTTCAACGCCGGGTAAATGCCCGCAGCCAGCCCTACAATTGTACAAATAACAATTCCATACAACACCCAATCCCATGGCACAACAAACCCGGTATTTAAAACCAGTGAAAACATATTGCCAACAATAACCCCCAGGATGATCCCGAGCAACGCTCCTAAGATACTAATAATGATGGCTTCCAGTAAAAATTGTATTTTAACCGACTGCTTTTTTCCGCCCAGTGCCTTTACCAGCCCTACTTCTTTGGTTCGCTCAGAAACCGCTACCAGCATAATATTCATGAGCCCTATGGCAGCACCTAATAAGGTGATAATGCCAATGACAATGGCGGCCCAGCGGATGTACCGCAGTACGTTCATGGCTGTTTGCACCGCACTATCCGCCCGGTCCAGCGCAAAGTTGCTGGCCTCAGTAATATTAATTTTTCTTACGGAACGGAACAGGCTTTCAGCCTCGCCCATCGCGGCATCCAGCTGTTTAATATCATTTACTTTTACTGCCAGTATATAGGAGGCATTGGCATTGCCAAAATTCCTGTTCCAGTTTTCATACCCTATGATGGCCATATTATCGCGACTAAACCCAAAGGTAGATCCCTTGCCTTCCAGGATGCCCAGCACTTTGTAAGGAATATTATTGATGCGGATGGTGGTGTTCACCCCCTTTTCCAACGCATCGCCAAAAAATAATTTTGCTACATCCATGCCCAGCAGGCAGGTGTTTTGGCCACCGGTAATTTCACCCGAAGTAAAATTCCGGCCCCAGGCCAGTTTAAAGGAATTCAGATACAGGTATTTTTCATCGCCCACCAGCAGCGACACATTAGGATTGGTTTTCTTCTGGGCAAAAGAAAAGACATTGCTGCGCCCCCCAAACATAGACAGGCCAACAACCGCACCCGGAAAATGATAATGGCTGATAAAATACTGTGCCTCTTCTTTGGTAATGGGCTTATTTAAATTGGATTGCTTTTCCTTCTTCCCTTTTTTTGATACGGTTAGCCCATCCGCCCGGGTAGAGCCAAAATTGCTGTTGCGTTCTTTGAACCGAATCGTGAATCCGTTGGCGCCCATTGAGGAAAAGCTTTCGGCAAACTTTTGATTCATTGCTTTAATGGCGGTTATGATCCCCACCAGGGCCATAATGCCAAAGGCAATGATGGTTACAGTAAGCCCTGTCCGCAACTTGTTACTTTTGATCGTACGGAATGCAAGTAAAACAATGTCGTTGAATTTCACAAGGCTAAGTTAACGGATTCTGGTTACTAGTTTCCGGATACTGGCTACTTGTTACTAGATGCTAAAGTTGTTTAGACTTTCAGAGTCTTTTGTATTTCCCGCAGATAACGCCGATTTTTTTGCGCAGATTTTCGCAGAAAATCAATCTGCGGATATCAGCGTGTATCAGATCTGCTTAAAATCCCCGCCCGACTAAACGTTGTTCGGGCGGGAGCGGGAAAGCCAGATGCAATATTGTTTCTATAAAAAGTTTAAACAACTCCGCTATCAAGAATCGAGCATCTAAAAATAAAGCCAGTTAAAAATTATGTTGGGGAATACGCCCACAAAGACGATTAGAATACATATGGCGACCAATACATATTTTTCGCCTGCGGCTATTTGTGTAAAGTTGTTGGGGCCTTCTTTAAAATACATCGCCTGGATCAGCCGGAAATAATAATAAGCGCTGACAGCAGCCATTATTACGCCGAAGATCACGAGCCATAAATAGCCCCCGGTTTCTATCAACGCCTTCAGCATATAGAACTTGGCTAAAAAGCCCGCGGACAGCGGAATACCGGCCAGTGAGAGCATGCAGATCGTAACACATAATGCTACCAGCGGCTGATGTTTCGCCAGCCCATTAAATCCTTCAAAAGAATAATCGGTCATTTTGCTGATGACCCCAAAGACACCAATAGTTGCCAGGCAGTAGGCCAATGAATAGATAATCAATCCTTCGTAGGAAGTAGCGTTCATTGCTACCAGGGCAAACAACATAAATCCTGCCTGGGAAATACTGGAATAGGCCAGCATCCGTTTTACACTTTGCTGAAAAACGGCGGTAATATTTCCAATGAATAAAGTAAGCGCCGCCATTACCGCCATCCACACCTTCCACTGGATGGTTACCTTGTCGAAGGCGGTATTGAACAAATGGATAAACCCTATAAAAATGCCCACTTTTACAATAGTGGCCATAAAAGAGGTAAATACATTGGGGGCGCCATCATATACGTCCGGCGTCCAGAAATGAAACGGCGCAATAGATACTTTAAAGCACATCGAAAACAGCAGCATAAATAAACCGGCCGTGATCAGGTGTGATTTTTCCAGTGCGACAAGGTTCATTTTATCAATGTCAAACGTGCCGGTAGCTCCGTAGATCAGGGTGATCCCCATTAGCATAATGCCCGTTGAAAAAGAGCCCATTAAAAAATACTTGAGCGCTGCCTCATTGCTTTTCAGGTCTTTTTTTGCTGCGCCTGTTAAAATGTATAAGGGAATGGAAATGATCTCGATACCGATAAAAAGCATCAGCAGGTTGGTAAACGACGTCACCAGGAAGATGCCGGTGAGGATAAAAAAGATCAACGCAAAATATTCTGCATAATGCCCGCCAACTTTCTGCATGTCCTTAGACGATATCAGAAAGAAGATCAGCGTAGCAAAAATGGCGATCGAGTTAAAGAACAGGGAATAGTAACCAAAGTTCAAAAAACCGGATGTGTTTATTGAAAAGAAATGGATCCCTTTTGATTCCAGCACATTGGCGATAAGCAATAACAGCGTTCCCGCAATGGCGGTTATCCGCACCGGTTCTTTTGTCTGAAACAAAAAGCTGGCGAACAGCATCACAACACCTAATAAACCTGATAAAATAACTGCGTTCATATTGTTTCTCTTAATGCTTCTTTAATAAGTAAAGCACATCTGAATGTTTTAAAATGGATTGACTGATCTCCTCTACAGAATTCAATAAGGGTTGCGGATAGATGCCGATAACCAGTATCGTTACAATAATGATCGTCAATATAGCTTTCTCATGAAAGGCAATGTCCGTTCCTTTTTCCGTAAGTGCGTTAGTTGTACCAAAGAATACCCTGCGGCCCATTTTCAGCGTATAAACCGCGCCCAGAATGACTCCCAGCCCTGCTGTTGCCATTAAAGGAATGCCATATTGGGTAACCTTTGATCCCAATATACCATTGAACATCATGAATTCTCCGATAAAGGCATTGGTAAGCGGCAATGCAATATTTGCAAAGGCGATGATAATAAAGAAGAACGTGAGTGCCGGCGCTTTTTGGGCAATCCCGCCAAGGGCAGATATTTTGGTAGTACCAAATTTACGCTCGATGATCTCGACCACAATCCACATTCCGAGAATATTGATCCCGTGCGAGAACATCTGGATCAGCACGCCTTCTATGCTGCTTTTATCTTCTGCAAATACTGCCACGCACATGAGGCCGATATGCGCAATTGAGGAGTAGGCCACCAGGCGTTTCATATCATCCTGCTGCATTGCGATCAGCGAAGCATAAACAATTCCGATCACAGCCATAGTAGAAACGGTATCGCCCCAGCTGTAAGATGCAACCGGCAATACGGGCAGCAACCAACGTAATAAACCCATCACCCCCATCTTAACCATTAATGCGCTCAACACCATTGTGCCGGCTGTGGGCGCCTGCTGGTACGTGTCTGGCTGCCAGGTATGAAAAGGGAATATCGGCATTTTAACGGCAAAGGCCACAAAAAACAGCCAGAACAACCATGCCTGTTCTTTTGGTGAAAGTGTGGCGGTATAAAAAGCCGTAATATCAAAAGAATTGCCGGCAGTTTTTGAGTATACATATAATATGCCGATCAGCATCAGCAACGATCCCAGGAACGTGTAAACAAAGAATTTAAAGGTAACCGCGATCCGTTTTTCGCCACCCCACTGGGAACAGATAAAATAAATGGGGATCAGCGCCAGCTCCCAAAAGAAGTAGAATAACAGTGCATCCATTGCCAGGAAAACGCCCATCATCCCTGCCTGTGTCAGCAGCATTAAACCAAAAAAGTTGTTTGCCTTTTTATAAGCGGTAGTCCAGGTTGCCAGGAAGATGATCGGGTAAGAGAACGCCGTCAGCATACAAAGCAGGATGCCCATGCCATCGCCTTTCAGCGAAAAGCTGCTGTTGAGCAGGCCCATCCATTGGGCCTTAAACGTCCAGCAGGCGGGAGCGTTGTAAACGGCAACTCCCAAAATGGCAATTATAAAGGTTATTATAGCTGCCAGCAGCGACCAGGTTCTTACCTGCTCCTCCTTCTTTAATAAAAAAGTTGCCAACCCGCTTAGTAAAGGCACCAATATCAACAACAATGCGATCATATATCAGTATTCAGATTTTCAGTATTCAGTTATCAGACTTCAGTATTCAGTTATCGGATTTTTAACTGTTGTACTATTTTCTTAAGAAAAATTGCACAACAAAAATCAATACCATCCCCAGCACCATCATCAAAATATAAGCTCCCGTTTGTCCGCTTTGCAGCCAACGCAGCTGGCGGCTGCCATAGCTTACCAGGCGTCCCACGCCATTCACAATACCATCTACAATTTTTTTGTCAAATACGTTATTCAGGAAAGAACCTAAAGCATTTATGGGTTTTACAATGACGGTATCATACAGCTCGTCCACATACCATTTGTTTTCCAATACCTTTCCCAAGCCCGTAGTTTCTTGCAGATCCGGTTTTTTTGAAAATTTATTCCAGGCGAACGCCACTACCCCGATCACCAGTACTGAGGATATGCCCGCCAGCATCCATTCGGTGCTGTGCGACGCTTCGTGCGCCGGCAGCAATGCATACGAATCTTTAAAAACCGGATCGAGGAAATTGGCAAGGGAATGTGCTCCCTGCACCATAAATTCAGGAATGCCGATAAATCCGCCCACTACCGAAAGAATAGCAAGGATGATCAGCGGAATCGTAATAGCAGCAGGGCTTTCGTGCAAATGATGCTCCTGCTCATGGGTACCGCGGAAACTGCCTTTAAAAGTGGTAGCGTACAAACGGAACATGTAAAAAGCCGTCATCAGCGCGCCGATCAGTCCCAGCGCATAGAGCAAAGGCGATTTTGCAAAAGCCCCTGCCAGAATTTCGTCTTTGGAGAAGAAACCCGAAAAACCAGGAATACCGGCAATAGCCAGACAGCCCAGCAAGAAGGTGATATTGGTGATCTTCATGTATTTGGAGAGACCACCCATCTTTCTCATATCCTGTTCGCCACCCATTGCATGAATAACGCTACCGCTACCCAGGAACAACAATGCTTTAAAAAACGCATGGGTCATTACATGGAACACGGCAGCTACATAAGCTCCACTTCCGATGGCCAGGAACATATACCCCAGCTGGCTTACGGTTGAATAGGCCAATACTTTTTTGATATCATTCTGCTTTAAGGCAATCGATGCCGCCAGCAACGCCGTTGCAATACCGATAATGGCAATAACATTTAATGTTTGGGGCGCCATTGAGAACATCAGGTTGCAGCGGGCGATCATATAGATACCGGCCGTCACCATGGTGGCTGCGTGGATTAATGCAGATACAGGCGTTGGACCCGCCATCGCATCCGGCAACCAGGTGTACAAAGGTATTTGCGCACTTTTACCAGTAGCTCCAACAAATAGTAACAAGGTGATCGTAGTAAGTTCTTTAGTGGAAAACTTAGCCAGTGTACTGCTGGTAAAAATATCGCTGAACGTTGTGGTTCCTACTTTATTAATAAGCATGAACAGGGCGATCAAGAAGGCCAGGTCGCCAATACGGTTCATGATAAAAGCTTTGTTTGCCGCACGCGCATATTCGTCTCTTTTAAACCAGAAACCGATCAGTAAATAAGAGCAAAGGCCCACCCCTTCCCAGCCGATAAACATGATCACAAAGTTGGCGCCCATCACCAGCAGCAGCATGGAAAACACAAACAGGTTCAGGTAAGCAAAATATTTCCCATACTGCCCGGATTCCTCATCGTGCATATAGGCAGTTGAATACACATGTATCAAAAAGCCCACGCCGGTAATGATCAGCAACCAGATAGCGGAAAGCTGATCGATCCGAAAGGCGAAGGGAATCTTTAAATTACCGACATTGATAAAGGGAAAATATTCAGTTGTATGTGTATTACCCGCATGCACTTGAAAAAATGCCCAAAGGCTTATAAGAAAGGAAACCAGGATCACACCACTGCCAATAACTCCGACGGCGCCTTTCGACAAACTTTTTCTTCCCAGCCCGTTTATGAGACAGCCTATTAATGGCAGCAAGGGAATTAAATAAACGATATCTAACACATTCTTCATAATAAAACGGGATCCGGTTAATGTTTCAGCCTGTTTAAGAAATTAATATTGATCGAATGTACATTCCGGTACATCATTACAATGATCGCCAGCCCCACACTTACCTCGGCCGCGGCCACCACCATAATGAAAAAAACAAATAGCTGTCCGTCTGTTCCGGTAACCGCTGTTGCCCCTTTTGCTATATGATGCATCTTTGAAAACGCCACCAGCAGCAGGTTTACGGCATTCAGCATCAGTTCTATGCACATAAAAACAATGATCGCGTTGCGGCGGGTTAAAACGCCCACCACTCCAATCGAGAACAAGCAAAGCGCAAGTGTTATATAATAATTAATCGGCATTTCAGTTATTAGTTATCAGTTATTAGTTATCAGTATTTCTGATTTATTATTCCTTATTTCTAATTTCTTATTCCTTTTTCCCGATCACCACCGCGCCCACCATCGCGCTTAAAAATAGCACGCTGGCAATTTCAAAAGGGATCACAAAAGTGGTGAACAATTCGCGCCCCAGTTCTTTTACCAGGCCGATGTTACCTGTTCCCATTTCCACCAAATCCTTCTTCACTTCTGTATTTTTTAATGCCGCCACCAGCACCAGGAACAGGCAGCCCCCGGCAATGGCGCCCACGATCTGGAGCCACTTATTCTTTAAAGTTTCTGTTGATTTGCTCAGGTTCATCAGCATGATCACAAAAAGGAACAGCACCATAATAGCTCCCGCGTACACGATAATGTTCACGATCGCCAAAAACTGGGCGTTCATCAAAATATAGT
This sequence comes from Niabella sp., assembly GCA_017744795.1. Lineage (GTDB taxonomy): Bacteria > Bacteroidota > Bacteroidia > Chitinophagales > Chitinophagaceae > Niabella. Next base: position 18,227 of record JAGIAQ010000041.1, read on the forward strand.
GCCCGGAAATAGCAAAAAAAGTAACAATCAGCCCCAGTACGCTGTACACGGGATTTCTGGCGGTAACAACCATTAATGCACTGCCAATGGCAATGACTGTAAGTACCCAAAATAAAACCTGCGTTATGTCCATTTTTTTAAATCGTTTCTTTTGCCTGTTGAATTTCGCCCTGCGCTTTTTTAAACCCTTCCGGATCTGTAAGCGGATTGGGGATCAGCAGATCTTCTTTCTTATAAATAAATCCTTTGCGCGTATAGTTGGAAGGTGTAAAAGTTTGCGAAAGATAGATCGCATCCTTCGGACAAGCCTCTTCACAATAGCCGCAGAAAATACAGCGCAGCATATTGATCTCATATTTCGCAGCATATTTTTCCTCGCGGTACAATTGCTCTTCTCCCTCCTGTCGTTCCGCCGCTTCCATCGTAATGGCCTCAGCCGGACAAGCCACCGCACACAACCCGCAGGCAGTGCAGCGCTCGCGGCCTTCCTCATCCCGGTTTAAGATATGCAGCCCGCGAAACACCTTACTAAAGGGCCGGGTCTCCTCCGGATACTGAATCGTCGGTTTCTTTTTAAAGAAATGCTTTAAGGTGATCGCCATTCCTTTAAAAATATTTACCAGGTACATACGCTCCACCCAGTTCATCGGCCTGCGATCAACGGGTTTGCTTCTGTTTGTTAATTGTACACTCATTGCTCCTTACTCCTTATAGCACTTTAATTTTTTATTTTTTTTGTCAGCTTCAGTGCAAAGCTCAACATCCTTGTGTCACTCACTTGTGCACCGGCACTACTATCATCTATTCACCATCGCCCTATCATTTTCACATTCCCAAATTCTCACTTCATTTCTGCCAGCACGAGCTCCCTCGCCAGCTTCGCAGGTGTCGGGATGACGCCGGTTTCATCAGTTTAATATTCTCACACTACCACATTTTCACATTCCCACATTTTCAAATTAACCCTTACTTCTTCAGCCACAGCACCACCAGCGCCGTTATGATCATATTCAACAACGCCAGCGGGATCAGGCGCTTCCAGCCCAGGTTCATCAGCTGGTCAAAACGGAAACGTGGCACCGTCCAGCGGATCCACATAAAGATGAATACAAAAATGAGCGCTTTGGCAAATAAGCATAAGAAAGTAAGTATGGCTACCCAGTTCTGACCGATATGCGTCGCCAGGGCGGCTTCGTTTACAAAAGGAATATCATACCCGCCAAAATACAGTGTAGACATAATCACCCCGCTGATAAACATATTGATGTATTCAGCAAACAGGAAGAAACCCAGCTTCATACTGGAATATTCCTGGTGATATCCAAAGTTCAGTTCATTTTCCGCTTCGGCAAGGTCAAACGGCGTACGGTTACATTCTGCCAGGGCACAGATAAAAAAGATCAGGAACCCCAGGATTTGCCCGCCGCCAAATATATTCCAGCTGGCCAACCCGCCCAAAGCGCCACCCCGCTGGCTTTCCACGATGGTGCTCATTTGCAAAGAACCGGTCAGCATCAGCACCGCGATCAGCGCCATGCCCATCGCCAGCTCGTAAGAAACCATCTGCGAAGCACCGCGGATGGCCGCAAGTAATGAAAATTTATTATTCGACGCCCAGCCACCCAGCATAATACCATAAACACCCAGGCTCACTACACCAAATACATACAGGATCCCAATATTTACATCGGCCACTTGCAGGGGCACTACGTGCTCGCCTACTTTCAACGCAGTTCCCCAGGGAACCACCGCGCTGGTCAACAAGGCTGTGATCATAGCCAGCATGGGGCCGAGGATGAATAAAAATTTTGAAGACGCTAAAGGAATGATCTCTTCTTTAAAGAACAGTTTACCTCCATCTGCAAGCGGTTGAAACAATCCAAAAGGGCCGGCCCGGTTGGGTCCGATACGGTCCTGGATAAAGGCCGCCACTTTCCGTTCGCCATAAGTAGCGTACATGGCCACTACCATCGACAACGTCACGATGGCCGCAATCAGCAACAATTTCTCAATAATAAAAAACCAATCAATAGCCAGTAAAAACATAGTTTTAAAAATAGCGGGTTAATCCTTTTTTTCGCCGATCATTTTTTTGTGGTTGAACACAGCTCCTGTTGCCGGACCTTCAATTTTGCTCAGGTCCAAACTGGGGTCATTTACTTCACTCACGCTGTGAATATCCATCAGTAATTTAGGCGCACGGCCCATTACTTCATCAATGGTCTCTTTGGGCGTATCCAGCACTTCATAGTGATTAGCGCCGATCACGGAATGCCGCGCCACTTTCATTGGTCCGTCAATGATCCAATCCTTCTCATCCTTCTTCTCAAACCTGCATTCGTTACAGATCCAGCCCGTTTTACCGTCTTCCGTCGGAAGGATCTCGCCCCACTGATCTTTACGTGCTGTAACCCGCAGCACTTCTGGTCCACGTGCCCAAAGCGTTACCTTACCACAACAAGTGGGACAATCGCGGTGCGCGTCCACCGGCTTGGTGAACCATACCCTGTTTTTAAACCGGAAGGTTTTATCTGTTAAAGCGCCAACCGGACATACGTCAATTACGTTGCCTATAAACTCATTATCCAGCGATTTTTCAATATAAGTGGCTATTTCCGCATGATCACCCCGGTCCAGGATGCCGTGCTGCCGTTTGTTGGTCAGCTGATCTGCCGTAAACACACAACGATAACAAAGAATACAACGCGTCATGTGCAGCTGGATGTATTTGCCCAGATTATGCTTTTTAAAACTACGGCGTTTAAATTCATACCGCGTGCCGGCTTTACCGTGCTCATAACTCAGGTCCTGCAAATGGCATTCTCCTGCCTGGTCGCAAATAGGGCAATCCAGCGGGTGATTAATTAATAAGAACTCTACCACGCTATTGCGTGCAGCAATTACCCGTTCACTGGTAATACTTTTTACCTCCATGCCATCCATAACCGTTGTCCGGCAGCTGGCTACCAGCTTGGGCATGGGGCGCGGGTCCTTTTCAGAGCCCTTGCTCACTTCCACCAGGCAGGTACGGCATTTACCACCACTACCTTTGAGGGGGGTGTAAAAACACATTGCCGGAGGTGTTACGTCGCCGCCCACCAGTCTTGCCGCCTGCAAAATAGTAGTACCAGGGGGCACTTCCAGGGTAACATTATCAATTGTTACCTTAAAATTTGCAGGTGGTTGTTGTTTAATTTCGTCTGCCATATATATTTCTCGCAGCGATCGCAGCAGAGCGGCGACGCAGCTTTTATAGTTTATTCACAATTCTTTTATTCCGTTCTTCTTGTTCCTCGCGGCGATCGCAGCAGAGCAGCGACGCAGCTTTTATAGTTTATTCGCGATTCTTTTTATTCCGTTCTTCAACCAACCTAAACACATTCACGCCAAGACGCAAAGGAGCAAAGGCGCTATAATTTGTTCACTACCCTATGAAACCCGTCTTTTAATAAGTCAACATTAAAATTGATCAAAAGCCCCAACTTACAGTCTGTTAATTTCAAATAAGTAATTACCTGCTTATAATGAACTCTTCCCAACTCTTCTACCGATTTTATCTCAACAATTACTTTCTTCTCTACTATTAAATCCGACCTAAAACCTATTTCCATTTTTATTTCTTTATGAAAAACAGGGATCGGCTTTTGCCGCTCTACAAAAATCCCCTTCTGCACTAACTCGTAAAAGAGAATTTCTTCGTATACACTTTCAAACAACCCCGGCCCGTAATTTCTATGCATTTCCAGCGAAACATCAAAAACAACTTTTGCGATTTCATTTTCGGTCATAAAAATTCACTTTGCGTCCTGGCCCCTTTGCGCCTTTGCGTGGAACGACCCTATACCGCCGCTGCCTCAGGCACCGGCAACGGATCTGCATAATGCGCCAATCCAAAATTCCGGGCTTGTGCTTCCGCAGCATGCGTTACGTGCCATTCAAACTCATCACGGAAATGCCGGATCGCCGCAGCTACCGGCCATGCTGCTGCATCACCGAGCGGACAGATCGTATTGCCTTCTATCTTGCTTTGTATGTCCCACAACAGATCTATATCACTCACTTTGCCCTGTCCCTTCTCCAGGCGCAACAACAGTTTCTCCATCCAACCGGTTCCTTCCCGGCAGGGGGAACATTGACCACAACTTTCATGACGGTAGAACCGCGCTAATGTATAGGTATTTTTAACCACACACTGGTCTTCATCAAATACAATGAAACCACCACTTCCCATCATGGTTCCGGTGGCAAACCCGCCATCAGAAAGACTTTCATAGTTCATCATCCGCGACTCGCCTTTGGCTGTTTTCAGCAGCAGGTTAGCCGGCAGGATAGGTACAGAAGACCCACCGGGGATACAGGCTTTCAAGCGCTTGCCATTTTTAATACCGCCACACCATTCTTCGCTGAAAATAAATTCCTCAACGGAGATGGTCATGTCTATTTCATAAACCCCCGGCTTATTAATATTACCGCAGGCAGAGATCAGTTTTGTTCCGGTAGACCGGCCCACGCCGATCTTCGCATACTCCTCGCCACCGATATTGATAATGGGCACCACTGCTGCCAGTGTTTCCACATTGTTCACCACGGTAGGACGGTCCCAGGCCCCTTTCACTGCCGGGAAGGGCGGTTTAATACGCGGATTGCCCCGCTTTCCTTCCAGTGATTCGATCAAAGCGGTTTCTTCCCCGCAAATATAAGCCCCGGCACCCCGCTGCACATAGATCTCGCAGTCGAAGCCCGTATTTAAAATATTTTTACCCAGGAAGCCATTTGCTTTAGCTTCAGCGATCGCCTGCTCTAAAATATCAGGGATCCAGGCATATTCACCCCGGATGTAGATGTAGGTGGTATTGGAACCCAGCGCATAACTGGAAACGATCAATCCTTCAATCAGCAGGTGCGGAAGAAACTCCATCAGGTAGCGGTCCTTGAAGGTTCCCGGTTCGCTCTCATCCGCATTACATACCAGGTGACGGGGAACGCCTTCCGGTTTGGCAATAAAGCTCCATTTCATCCCGGTAGGGAAACCAGCGCCGCCACGTCCCCTCAGGCCACTTTTCTTTACCTCTTCCACCACTTCATCGGGCGTCATTTTCAGGGCCTTCTCCACACTGCGGTAGCCGCCGTTCTTCCGGTACACGTCATAATACCGGATGCCTTCAATATGTGCGTTCTCTAAAAGTAATTTTCTGCTCATTGTTTTTATCCTTTTCCTAAACCGGCTAGCTTTTGGGCTTGTCGTAATTGAACATCCAGCTGAAACCAAATTTATCGGTAAGCATGCCAAACTTAGCTCCCCAAAACGTATCCTGTAACGGCATCGTGATCGTTCCGCCTTCGCCAAGGGCGTTAAATGCTTTTTCAATGCCGGCCTCATCCGTAAAATTCAGGGCCAGGCTCACATTGGAGCCACCGGTCACCTGCATATCCGGGGGGCAGTCGCTAACCATGAAATTCAGCTCACCCGCATTGAAAACAGCGTGCATGATCTTATCTTTCATAGCCTCCGGGCTTGGGAACTCATTTTGGGTTTCTCCAAATGTCTGCTTATGAACGACCTGCCCACCGAGTGCGTTCGCATAAAAATCAAGCGCTTCGGCAGCATTGCCATTAAAGTTCAAATACGGTGTAATTGCCTGCATAATGTTTATTTTTTAAGCTTTTACTGCTCTCTTATATAAATCGTAAACCGGAAATATCATATCCCAGTTCTTCCCCCACACTACATTGCCGTTTTCTACAAAAAATTTTTTAAAATGCTCCTCTTTTTTATACTTGTTATACTGGGGGTGACTGTGATTTTGCAAAAAAAATGAAAAATCCACCACATTCGTCTTGTTATCATTAAATAAAAGCTCCAGTTTAAAAGCTCCGATATATTTTGCTTCTTTTATAGAAATCACTTTTCTAAATCTTTGGCATCGTTTAATCAGTTCGCATTTTCTACATTACGACACTCCGCAATAATCGCATCCACTTTCTCTTTCGTCAAATGCTCCTTATAAAATTTACCCATTTGCATCATGGGAGCATACCCGCAGGCGCCCAAACATTCGGCGGCTTTAAGGGTAAACAGCCCGTCGGCGGTTGTTTCGCCGGGTTTAATGCTCAGCTTTTCTTCAATATAGGCAATAATATCATCGCTACCCTGAATCATGCAGGGCCCGGTCTGACATACTTCAAAAACATATTTACCCACCGGTTTCAGGTTGTACATGGTATAAAACGTAGCCACCTCGTACACTTCAATCGGTTCTATCTTTAATAAAGAAGCTACATAATCCATGGTTTCAGTGCTCAGCCAGCCAAATACATCCTGCGCCAGGTGCAATACGGGCAGCAATGCACTTTTTTGCTTGCCTTCGGGATAACGAGCTATGATTTCGCTTACCTTGTTTAATTTCTCTTCTGAAAACTGAATCATGTCAATTTGAAAATTTAATAATTTGAAAATTTGAAAATTGTTCGCTCCACTACTTCATTCTCAAATTTTCAAATTGACTCATTACCTAATTATTAAGCATCCATTTCCCCTGCAATCAGGTTCATGGACGACATTACCACTATCGCATCACTAAGCATTTGCCCCTTTACCATTTCGGCATAAGCCTGGTAATAAATAAAACAGGGGCGCCTGAAATGCAGGCGATACGGTGACCGTCCGCCATCGCTGATAAAATAAAATCCCAGTTCGCCATTGGCACCTTCCACTGAACTGTACACCTCGCCTGCCGGCATATCGATCTCACCCATGATGATCTTAAAATGCCAGATCAGGGCTTCCATTTTTGTATAAACATCTTCCTTCGGAGGCAGGTAGTATTCCGGTACATCGGCATGATATTCAGTAGCTTCCCCACCCTTCAGGTTGTTCAGCTTCTGCATAGCCTGTTCAATAATGCGCAGACTCTGCCACATTTCAGCATTACGTACCTGGTAGCGGTCGTAAGAGTCGCCCGTACTACCTACCGGTATATCAAAGTCGAACTCCTCATAACTGCAGTAGGGTGCGGCCACGCGTACGTCATAATCCACACCCGCCGCTCTCAGGTTAGGGCCCGTAAAACCATAGTTCAATGCCCGCTCTGCAGAAATAGGCCCCGTACCCATTGTACGGTCCATAAAAATGCGGTTACGTGTAAACAGGTTTTCAAATTCCTGTAAGACAGCGGGATATTCTTTTAAGAATTTGTCGATCTTCTCAAAAGCCGTATTATTAAAATCGCGCTCAAAGCCGCCAATGCGACCAATATTAGTAGTTAAACGGGATCCGCAAACCTCCTCATAAATTTCATAGATGAGTTCCCGGTATTGCATCACATATAAGAACCCCGTAAATGCACCAGTATCCACACCCATAATGGAACTGCAGATCAGATGGTCGGCAATACGCGCCAGCTCCATCACAATTACCCGCAGGTAATCTACCCGCTTGGGGGTCTTTACACCCAGCAGTTTTTCGCAGGCAAGATGCCAGCCCATATTATTGATGGGGGCCGAACAATAATTTAAACGATCGGTAAGCGGGGTGATCTGGTATAAAGGCCTGCGTTCGGCAATTTTCTCAAACGCCCGGTGAATATAGCCCACGGTAGCATCCGCCGCCACAATTTTCTCCCCGTCCAGCTCAATAATGTTCTGGAACACCCCATGTGTTGCCGGGTGCGTAGGCCCCAGGTTGAGGGTAGTGGTTTGCTTTTCTATACTACCGCTTGGTAATAAAACATGATCACTCATAACCTATATTCAAAAATTAACGCTCTAGTTTTTATGGTGCCCGGCTGCGGAATCTTCCAGCATCTTCCTTGCGTCGCACTCTTCAGCGCCTGCACTTCTATTTTGCGCTTCGGATCCTGGAAAATCCAAAGCCGATTAAATAAAGCAGCGTAGCCGCCCCGGCCCCTTCTGCAACACCCACTATCTTTTCCGAATTACTGAACAGGATCAGTAATAACGAACAAATGCAGACAATACAGCCAATTAAAAGCCGGTGTATCTGTATCTGGTAAAATAGTCTGTACATACACTTTACTTTAAAGATTTCCTCTGCCAAACATTTCATCATCCTTATCCACCCTGCTCTGGTCTTCCAGCGGATATTCTTTCCTTAGTGGGAAATAATCCATCTCATCCACGTTCAAAATCCGTTTCAGGTTCGGGTGCCCGATAAAATTAACGCCGTAAAAATCAAAAGTCTCCCGTTCCATCCAGTTGGCGCCTGCAAAAATACCCGTAGCCGTATACACATCGGGTTGCTGAACATCCGTAAACACCTTATAACGCACCCGCACATTTTCTTTTAGATTATGCAGGTGATACACCACTGCCAGCTCCTTTCCTTTGTTATCAGGATAATGCACACCGCACAAATCGGTCAGGAAGGTAAATTGCAATGATTCTTCCTCCACCAAAAAATTCAGTACTTTCAGGTTCAGTTCCTTATCGGTGCTGAAGCTTAACAAACCATATTGCTCGTTAAAATCAACCACCTGATCGCCAAACTTTTCAGCCAGTTTTTCTTTTATATATTCGTTGGTCAATGCCATTATTCTAATTTGAAAATTTTTAATTTGAGAATTTGAGAATGAGACCCGCAATCAGCAACTTCTAAAAATCCGGGAACAACCATATCCTGCCCCATTTTCAGATCTTCAAATTTTCAAATTTATTTATTGTATTCCGTAACTTTCCAATAATGCTTTATACTGCTCGCCATTTCTGCGACGCAGGCTTTCCTTGCCTACCAGGTCCTGAATTCGCATCACACCGTCCAAAATTGCTTCCGGCCGGGGCGGGCATCCGGGCACGTATACATCCACCGGCACTACCTGGTCGATGCCCTGCAGCACGCTATATGTGTCAAAAATACCACCGCTGCTGGCGCAGGCGCCTACAGCTATTACCCAACGGGGTTCCGCCATTTGCAGATACACCTGCTTCACCACCGGTCCCATTTTTTTAGCAATGGTGCCCATCACCATCAGCAGGTCGCACTGGCGGGGTGAAAAGCCCACGCGTTCGCTGCCAAAACGGGCCAGGTCGTAAGTGGAGGCCATCGTGGCCATAAATTCAATCCCACAACAGGATGTGGCAAAGGGCAACGGCCACAAAGAGTTTTTTCGGGCCAGCCCGATCACACTATTCAGTGAAGTGGCAAAGAAGCCCTCTCCCTGATGTCCTTCCGGCATATCGGCCATCATCAGACTGTCTTTCAAGTCTGCCTTCTTCGGCTTAATATTATATGATACAGGTCTCATAAATTTTGAAATTTTGAAATTTGAAGATTTGAAAATGGCCATTAGCACCCGTCTGAACGGCTCAGCCGGGCAGGCATTAACATATTTTCAAATTAGCACATTATTCCTCCCACTGCAGCGCTCCGCGCCTGATGATATAAATGAACCCGCACAGGAAAAACCCGACAAACATCAACACTGCCCAGAAGCCTGCCCATCCCAGGTCTTTAAAGTTAACAGCATAGGGGTAGAAAAAGATTACCTCCACATCAAAAAGAACAAACAAAATTGCTGTTAAAAAATACTTGATGGCCATCGGCTGGCGCGCCTGCCCGTGCGATTCGATACCACTGGAAAAGTTCTGCAATTTATCGGCAGTCTTTCTTTTAGGCCCCAATAAATGGGTTGCGCCCATTAATGTGGCGATAAGGCCAACGGCAAAAATGATTTGCAATCCAATTGGTAGATAGGAACTTGTAGTATCCAGATCGGGTTGTATAGCTAAATTAATCATCTCAATTATGCAATAAGCAAAAATAAGGTAACCCATTAACAAAACCTTGGTAAAAAGCAAACAGCCCCGAAAAATTTCGGAGCTGTTAAAAAAAAATGTCTATCCAACTATTATTTCGGTGATTTTGGTTTATTACTGGCCGAATCTTTTTTAGAAGCCCCTTGCCCCTGGGCTGGTGCAGCGCCCGTTTGTGCCTTGGAGCCAGCAGGTTTAGCCGCCATTTTACTTACCTGGTCAATAAAGCCCTGTAATTGCTGTTTCGTTGCATCATCAGGAGCCGCATCGCGGGCGATGGTCAGGTATTTTAATCCATTATCCTTATCGCTGGCAACATTTACGTAATAAGTAGCCATGGTAGTTGCAGCTTCGAAAGTATTTGCTTTGGCATCCTTTGCTGTGTCTTTTTGAGAAAAAGCAATCAATTTCTCTCCGTCTGGTATCATAACGTTCTTAGCGTTTGCAGAATCAAATACCTTACTGTTCCTAAATGCCCACAAATAACCATAGTTTACATCAGGGAACTTAGTCCGCATCCGGTCAAAAACCTTCCAGGATTTTTCGTATTCTTTCCCCTGGTAATAAGCCCTGTACCCGGCGTTAAAATAATCGTTAATGGTTGGGGTGGGTTTAATTTCTATCAGTTTTGCCAACAAGTCGCCCTGTAAGCCGTATTGCTTTTTATCGCCAAAGAACTTAGCGCCATCCTCCAGTATTTTCACGCGACCGGCTACAGTGGTATCGGCCTTCAATCCTTCGTCAAATGCCTTGGCTACTTCGGCCTCTTTACCAGGAACAGCCGAGTATACGGTTGCTTTCAGGTTATAATCAGAAGGAGTGATATCGTCTTTATTAACGGTTGCAAAAAACTTCTCCATAAAAGGCTGGGCATCTTTTGCATCTCCTTTATCAACGTAGCTCCAGGCCAGCAATCTGTAAAGCTTGGGTTTTACCTGATCGCCCATTTTTTGCAAAATACCGTTTCCGGAAGCAATTGCCTGATCGTATTGCTTGTTCAAATAAAAAGTTTGCGCTTTGTAATACTCGTTCCAGGGGCTGGGATCAGAATGCGCAATGATTTTATCCGCGACCTGGTTGGCGCTATTAAAATCAAATGTCCCAATTTTATATTCATACAACGCCTCGTATGCAGGCACATAAGCCGGGTCAGCAGCTGTAGCTTTGTCTAAATTCTGTAAAAACAGATCGTAGTTCCGCTGTGATTTAAAGATCATTGCCGTTTTCAGAAATGCTTTGGCAAAAGTGGGGTCTGCCATGTTAGCATCACTGTAAGCGCCATAGGCTTTAGTTCCGTCGCCAGGGAAAGCTTTGCGATAAGCGTCACCCAGATTCGTCAGGATATCCGCCTTAAAAAAATTGTCCTTACTTTTTTCTGCAGTAAGTGATTTTGCTTCCTCCAATTTTTGAACGGCATAATTGATATCGCCCACCTTGTCTATATTGTTATATTCTGTGGCGATGGCTCCTCCTACTGCGTTCAGGATCTCCGGATCATTGCCCCGGCGGCCTTTGCTTGCAGTAAGCGCCGATTCAAAACTTTGTTTGGCTTCATTTGCTTTGTTGTCTAATAATTGCAAATAACCTTTTGCCGCCAGTAACCATGCTTCGTTCGGTTTAGCAGCCAATGCTTTGTCCAGCGCCGCCTGTGCACCTTTTTTGTCCTGGTTTTCAACATCCGCACGCACTAACCAATATGTAGCTTCGGGTTTGTCTGCCTGTTTTTCAAAAATCGATTTTGCTCCTAATACCTTGCCCTCGTACAACGCTTTAACGCCATCCTGTATGGATTGTGCGCTGGCCGCTGCACCCAGGATCACTGTTAATGCAAGGAGATGGATTTTTTTGTTGATCATTTTTCTAATTTTATAGTTTTACCAGTAAATAATAGTCGTGTAAATATATAAGTTTTTTAACCTACTGTTTCGTTTCCGCGGGCCGGATGATAAAATTTTTCCGTCCGGGCATCAGGTAAGCTCTTTTAAAAATCAGCTGTCCAATTTCTCCGCTCATAAAGTTAGCGAATCCTGAGCCCAGCCCCCTATGCCCTTCCTTCAATATATATACCAAATCACGGGTCATCGGGTATCTTTTCGTATAAATATTGGCCTGCACGGGTAAGACATACTTTCCCGGCTTATCGCTGCTTTCAATAGCAACAATTTTAACTTTTTTTAAAAAACTTAACTGTTGGGCGTCGTCCTGGTTACCGATCCAGCTTACGCCTATAAAACCAATTGCGTTAGGGTTCTTTGATACATAATTAATTACCGAATCACTGGTACTGGCCCCCATTGCCTTATCCGTCAGTTTTTGCCCCTTCAAAACACTGTCTACCAAAAAACGTATGGTGCTGGTGGATTGCAACCCATCCACCACCGGAACCAACGGCCGGGTATAAGTACCCGTCAGGATCATTTTTATTTCTGCCATCGTCAGCAAACTGTCTTTCGAGGCAGGGTTGGCAATAACCGCGACAGCGTCCCTTGCTACCGGCAATTGATTTACAACCACATGAATAGAATCCACAACCGACTGTATTTGTGCATCGGTAAGTTTTATGGTAGCAATGACCATCCGGATACTGTCATTCCAAAGATCTTTGATACATTCCGATTCGGGTTTGTATTGCACATTAATTTTTGTGCTGTCGTTGTTCGATTCGTACACCTGTACCAGCGCGTCTACAACGGGTTTGAACGATTCATCCGCGCTGATGGTGATCTTGCCTTTAACCGGCGTATCTGTATAATCCTGCTGTTTCCCGCCATTGCCGCCACAGGAAAACAAGGCAGTGGCCACCACTATGGCTATTATTTTTAACGCGGTTTTCATCCCCGTATTGCTATTTAAAATAATTCTTTTTATATCCCCGGTATATTCTCCAGATGCCATACACTACAAACAAACCGCCTAAAAACCAATCGATAGCATCCGGCGGAAACCGTTTATTTAATGGTATATCCAGTTTATTACGAATAAGTAAGAAAACGCCCACAAAAATGATCAGTACCCCCATTGCGTAATCCAGCACCGATCGCATACCCGCAACCCGTTTATTTCGCTGCTGTTCATACTCTTCATTTGATTTTATCGTCATATCTCCAATGAGGGTTGGCAATTTATAGATTTTTCTTATTAGATACAAAATTTTAAAATTCCATAACATTGGGAGGCTCGAATTTTGGGTTGAACCTCACAGGTCTAAATGCTGATACCTGTACTGTAGTACAAGAGTGCGACGCAAGTGAAGCTGAGATTTGCACCACAGCAGGGCCCAAAAAACACCCCTCCCCGCGCCTTGGCATCCAGGTGGTTAAAAGTCCATTCATTTCGCTTTCCCATTCAAGTATTATATTTACCGGGATTATGTATTTTATAAAAACGCCGGGATGGCTCAAGAAGGTATATGGCAGCTATGTTTGGGACGTTCCGGTTACCGAAAAAAAGATTTTCTTAACCTTTGATGATGGGCCGCACCCGGTGGCCACCCCCTTTGTGCTGGAGCAACTGAAACGTTATAATGCCCGGGCAACTTTTTTTTGCATTGGTAAGAATGTGCTGGCGGAGCAGGCGCTGTACCGGCAGCTTCAGGAAGAAGGGCATCGCATTGGTAATCATACTAATAACCACCTTAACGGCTGGCGCACGGACACCGTTACTTATATCAGTAATGTTGCGCAGGCGTCAAGATCTATTGAAACAGATCTCTTTCGCCCACCCTACGGACGCATTACCAAAAAACAGGGAAATTTATTGCGGCAAAAAGGCTTTCGCATTATTATGTGGGATGTGCTGAGCGGGGATTTCGACCAATCACTAGCGCCGGAACAATGCCTGGCAAATGTTTTAAGAAAGACAACCGCCGGGTCGATCATTGTTTTTCATGATAGTCAGAAAGCGTTTAAGAACCTCCGCTATGCGCTTCCAGAAGTTTTAAAGCAATTTTCTGCTGACGGCTTTACCTTTGAAGTCCTTTTTAAATAAAGAGGGCCTGAGTAAATACCCAAGCCCGATTTTTAATCCGTACCCTATGAAAACTTAAGGGTGAAGTTAGCCCGTTCCTCAGAAATTGTCAAAAAAAAGTTGTTAATATTGTTGTTATGCTGATAGATACCCATGCGCATATTTACGCCGCGGAATTTAATAACGACCGGCAGGAAATGCTGGAGCGGGCCTTTACAGCCGGGGTGAGTCCGGTTTTAATGCCGGCCATTGATAGTGAAACGCACGCGTCCATGCTGGAGCTGGAGGCCGCCTATCCCGGCCGGTGCATTGCCATGATAGGATTGCACCCGGTATCCGTAAAAGAAGATTTTGCCAAAGAGCTTGCGATCATTGAAGGGATGCTGCAGCGGCGTAGGTTTATCGCGATTGGTGAAACGGGGCTTGATTATTACTGGGATGTCACTCATAAGCAACAGCAAATTGAGGCTTTTGAACAACAGCTGCAATGGGCATTGGAGCATCAAATACCTGTGGTAATCCATAGCCGTGAAGCAACGGATGATTGCATTGCACTAATCAGAAAGTATACCCCCAGAGGACTGCGGGGCGTTTTTCATTGTTTTGGCGGCTCATTGGAGCAGGCAGAAGCAATTATTGGGGAAGGGTTTTATTTAGGAATTGGCGGGGTACTTACATTCAAAAAGGCAGGGCTGGATCTTGTATTAAAGCAGTTGCCGCTGGATCAGATCATTCTGGAGACCGATGCGCCCTACCTGGCGCCGGTACCCTACCGTGGTAAACGGAATGAACCCGCTTACCTGTTGCAGGTAGCCCAAAAGCTGGCAGATGTAAAAGAAATGCATGTAAACGAGCTGGCAGCCATCACATCGGCAAATGCCAAAAAATTATTCGCTTTATAGCGTGGGAAACCGTATTTTTGCAGCCCTTCTGATAATTTTGGAATAAAGAGAGGTGTCCGAGTGGTTGAAGGAGCACGCCTGGAAAGTGTGTATACGGGAAACTGTATCGAGGGTTCGAATCCCTTCCTCTCTGCAAAATTTTATGGCCCCAACAGGGGTCATTTTTGTTTCCGGAAACGTAGCAAATAAATTATCGGGGACTGTAATTGATCTGCCCGCCATGTTAGCACACTGCAATACACCGGCACCTTTTAAACGGAGTCCTTTTCCTTTACTACCCGTCATATTATTTCAGATACTTAATTGGCACATTGTCTTCCGATAGACAAAGTCTAAAAACGCCTGGGGCAGTTTATTTACCCGGCTTTAGTATTACTATGAGCTTTAGTTGCGTCGCACCCTTCAGCGGCGGTACTACTATCGGCTTTGCTTGCCTGCCCGCTCCGCGTTCCGGCGGGCGTCGCACCCTTGTTCTTTAGTGCAGCACTGAGCAAGTACCTGCAAAGGCCAATGCCGGAAAGCCGGAAAAGCGGGAAGCCGTTGGTTTCAGATTCTTTT
>JAGIAQ010000042.1 GCA_017744795.1 Niabella sp.
CGGCAAGATGGTACCGCTATTGCGATCAGCTGGGCGTGTTGGTATGGCAGGATATGCCGAGTGGTGACCTGGGCGGCAATGTTTGGGATTCTCGCCCGGGACAAATCTCCGGTGGCAACCTGGATAAGGAAAGAAGCCCTGAATCGGAAGCCATCTACCGCACAGAATGGAAAGAGATCATGGATAATCTTTATAATTTTCCCAGCATAGTGGTTTGGGTTCCTTTTAATGAAGCCTGGGGCCAGTTTAAAACAAAGGAGATCACGGAATGGACGATGCAGCATGATCCCTCACGATTGGTCAACAGCGCCAGCGGTGGTAATTTCTTCCCCGTGGGCCATATTATGGATCTGCACAACTACCCCGCCCCCGCTATGCCCGATCCAAAATTGTTCGGCGACAGTCGTATCGTTGTTTTGGGCGAATTTGGGGGATTAGGATTACCTGTTGAAGGGCACACCTGGCAGGAAAAAAACAACTGGGGTTACCAGACCTTCAAAAATCAAAATGATTTAAAAGACCGGTATGCTGCACTGATGGCGCAACTGACCAAGCTTATTCCCATGGGTTTATCTGCCGCTGTTTACACCCAGATAACCGACGTGGAAGTGGAAACCAACGGGCTGATGACCTATGATCGCAAAGTCTTTAAAATTGATCCTAAAGTATTGCATGAACTGCATCAGCAGTTGTATAGGAAATAAACAGCCGGTAAAACGGAAAGGCGGGAATTTTTTGCTCCCGTCTTCCCGGCCTTCCGGCTGAAAAAATGAAAAATTTGAAAATTTAAAAATGCGAAATTATCAACAGGACCGTCGTCCCGACGTCTGCGAAGCTGAGGAGGGATCTTGTGCTTATGGAATGAAAAATAAGAAATAATGAATAAAGAATGTATAAGTAGATCAGTTTTCAGAAATGAAAATTTCTAATCTATAGCAATGCCCTTTCTCATTTCTTAGTTCTTATTTTTCATTTCTTATTTCAATAACATTTCCCAAAAACCCAGTTCTTCAATGACGTGATTTATCTTCATCCGCCTTCGGGTTTATTGGGCCGACAAATGCGACTTGTGGGTCACAAACACATAAATTAGTCACCTTGGTCGCCTGGTCACACGAGAAAAGCTACCGGAACCCAGTTAAGGCTTCCGGCAGCTTTTGAGTTAAAAAGTTCATTTGTCTTTAACGCTATGCCTCTTATTTCTTTGCCGGTTGTAAAACAGCCGTTACAACATTATTACTGGAGAAGATTACCCCGGCTGCGTTTTTGACGCTCTGGATGCTTACGCCGTTAAAATATTTTTCTGCGTTTAAAAAGCGCTCCGGATCTTTTTTCTCCAGGCGCGCGGAAAGAATATAATCCAGCCAGGTGCCATTTTGTTTCATCGAAACCTTGTTGTGTTCGATCCACTGTTGTTTTACCTTGTTCAGGTTGTCTGCCGATGGCCCGTTATTTTTAATACTGTTGGTTTCCACAGTCATCGCCTTCAGCAGGGTGTCCACTGCAGAAGGGCCGGTTGGCAGCTGCGCGAAAAAGGTAAAGTGCGCGTAGGGATATTGATCCAGGCGGGCAGATGTTCCTCCGGAATAAATCCCCTGAATTTTCTCTCTTAATTCTTCGATAACACGGATATTCAGCACGTCACTCACCGCCCGCATATTCAGCGCCAGATCGGGGCTATAAAGTGCCTGACCGGAGATCATAGAAAGGATCAGACTTTTCTCTGCTTCTCCTTTGTACACCGTGAGATCTACTTTTCCTTTTGCCGGGCGCACGCCATTATCTTTAAAGGCGAACTTCCTTTTGGTAGCGGGCAATCCGCCAATATATTTTTCCACCAATGGTTTTAATATTGCTTCATCGATGCTTCCCACAAAGGCAAACTGCATTCCACTGGCGTCACCAAAATGCTCCTTATAGATCTGCACTGCGCGGTTCATATTGATCTGGTCAAAATATTCCGGACGCGGCACCGCAATGGGCCCCAGCGGGTTGTTCTGATAAACCGTTTTCAGCAACGTATCTACAAAACTGGCCTGCGGATCGGCCAGGATAAATGCAACACCCGCTTTATTTTTTTGAACAAATGAACGATACAACCCTGTGTCTATCCTTGGTGTCGTAGCTTTCAGATAGAGCAATTGCAGCATAGTTTCCAGGTCTTTTTTGCTGGAGCTTCCAGAAAAGCCATCTGTAATAGCCGTGAAAGAAGCACCTGCTGAAGCTGTTTTCCCCGCAAGTGCTTTCTGCAAATCAGTGGGTGAGAAATTGCCATAGCCCATGGCGCCTACAACCGCCAATGCGTACTGGGCGCTGAATTTATCGGCCAGCCCGTATTCATTGGTTCCGCCATAACGCCGGCCGCCCATCTGGATTTCATCATCCTTAAAATCTGTCTTTTTAAACGTTACGGTGGTACCATTGCTCAGCTCCCAGGTTTTGGTGCCCAGTTTGGCGTCCGCCGTTTCCTTAATAATTTTTCCCGGTTTGGGTTGCTTTGCCAAAAGATCGGTGGCAACTGTTTTTTCAACATCGGCCTTAAGATCCGTACGGGCGGCGACCGCAGCCACTGTATTTACCAGATCCGTTGTTGAAGGCAGGCTCGCCGCTGCCGGCCCGGTAAGGGTTACAAAGTAATCAGGATTTTTTTGCAGGGTTTGGGCAAAAGCATTCACCTCTTTCAACGTGATCTGGGGCAGCAAGGCTTTGTAATATTCATTTTCTTTGGCAATGCCCGGCGTAGGCTCATTGGTCAAAAAATTACGTACGTATTCATTTACGTAATTGGAAGACTCTGTTTTATCTCTTTCATTAAAAGATTTCTCCATACCGGCTTCCATCATCTTTTTGACGCGATCCAGCTCGGGCTGTGTAAATCCAAAACGTTTGGCTTTCTCGATTTCTTCCACCAGCACCGTCAATCCTTTTTGCGCATCCGCTGCAGTAGCTACGCCTGCTCCTGCATTAAACTGATCATAATTACGGGCATAAGATCCAATGTAGCTGTATCCGTACAAAAAGGGCGGATTGGCTTGCTGCGTAAGATCCCGCAACCGCTGGTTCAGTATGCTGGTGAAAATATTCTTGATCAGATCGGCTTCATATTCTCCCACTGTTTGTGCTTCCTTTGAAGGGTAAGCGCTGTAGGCAACGCTTACCGTGTAATTCGTGGCTTCTTTATCGGTCACCACCATGGCATCGTTCGACTGGTAGGGTTTTACGTCGGCATAAGTCCGGGGGCGTTCAGTCGCCGGATCGGCTATAGCGCTAAAATGCTTTTTTACCAGCTCCTCCGCTGTTGCGGGATCCACATCACCAACCACAATAACCGCCATCAGATCCGGGCGGTACCAGTCTTTATAAAACTTGCGGATCAGGTCCGGGTTATAGGTTTTGATGATAGAATCCAATCCTATCGGAATACGATCGGCATATTTGCTGCCGGCAAACAACTTAGGATAGATCTGGCGGAACATGCGGTCCTCCGCCCCTTTTCCCAGTCGGCTTTCTTCCAGGATCACCTTGCGCTCATCATTGATATCGTCCGTATTATAGCTTACGTTATGCGCCCAGTCTTCCAGTATCTGGAATCCCTTTTCCAGGTTACCGGGTTTATCGGTTGGGATAGGCAGCATATAAACGGTTTCATCAAAACTGGTATAGGCATTCAGATCATTGCCAAAACCTACGCCGATACTTTGCAGGAAACTTATAATGTCATTTTTCTTAAAGTTCTTTGTGCCGTTAAAAGCCATATGTTCTGCCATATGCGCCAGCCCCTGCTGGTTATCATCCTCCAGGATAGAACCGGCGTTTACCACCAGCCTCAATTCCACTTTATTCTCCGGCTTTTTATTCTGCCGGATATAGTAGGTTAGTCCGTTGGAGAGTTTTCCAACTTTCAATTTGGGGTCCAGGGGGATGGAATCGGTTAGTTTTAATTGGGCAAGCACGCATAAGTTAGCCAGTAAAAGGAAAGCGGCCAGCATTCCTTTTAGAAAAAACGGTCTGTGTTTCATATAAATTGATTCAGTTTTAAAAGGTTTTATAAACAGTTGTTAGCAAAAATAAGAGATAATGGATATTGGGACGCAGGTTTTTTTAAAGGTTCAGGTAAAAGAAGGCTAAGTTTCACGCAGCGACGCAGTGGAGCAGCGGGCGGAGCTGGTGTTTGCAGAAAGTATAGATATTGTGCAGCCAAAAATTTGTGAGAATCCGTATATTCTGTGAGCTATATAATAATTGTTACTTATTTGCTTGTTCTTTTTGTTCTCACAGATGCCGCAGATTTGAACAGATTTTTAGACGCCTTCCGGATAATCGGGGCGATCAACGGCGCTTCTCGTTTTTTCATACCCCTTCACCACAATCACGATCTCCCCCTTTACTGCTTTTTCTGAAAAGTAAGCAGCAACTTCCGCCAGACTGCCTCTTTTTGTTTCTTCGAAAAGTTTGGTCAATTCCCGGCTGACGCTGCAGGCGCGGTCGGCTCCAAAATAAGCCCCCAGGTCGTTGAGCGTTTTTACCAACCGCACAGGCGATTCATAGAATATCAGCGTGCGCTCATCTTCTTTCAGACTTTCCAGCAGGCTATGTCTTCCTTTTTTGAGGGGCAGAAAGCCTTCAAAAGAAAAGCGGTTTGAAGGCAGTCCGCTATTGACCAGCGCTGGCACAAAGGCTGTTGCCCCGGGCAGGGATTCTACTTTTATATCATTCTTGACGCATTCCCGTATCAATAAAAAGCCAGGATCTGAAATGCCCGGCGTGCCGGCATCTGTAACGATGGCCATTTTTTTTCCTGCGGATAGCTGATCAACCAGGTGTTGCAGAATTTTATGTTCATTATGCTGATGGTAAGGCGTTACCGGTTTGCTGATCTGGTAATGACTGAGCAGATGCGAAGTGTTGCGGGTATCCTCCGCCAATATCACATCCACCTCTTTCAGCACTTCCAAAGCGCGAAGCGTGATGTCTTTTAAATTTCCTATCGGAGTGGGAACAAGGTAGAGCATCCCGGGAGAAATGTAAAATGTAGAATTTAAACTATAAAATGAGCCGGTCTATTACTCTATTACAGTACCGTTACCTCAAAATATTCCATAACACCGTTGGCCAACAGCTTTTTTGCAGCTTCTTCTGCTATACTTTTTGCTTCTTCTTTTGAGGCAGCATCCACCTGCAGGGTGATATTCTTACCCACGCGTACGTCGTTTATTTTTCCAAGGCCCAGGTTTCCCAAACCACCTAAAACGGCTTTCCCCTGCGGATCCAGTAACTCTTTTAAAGGCATAATAACCACCTGTGCTGTATAGCTCATACTTTTTCTTTATTTGGCTTAAAAATCAAAGATACAATAACATAGGCTACAAACACCAAAGGCACCGCTGCCCATTTAAAAATTATTAAGGCAATGAGCGTGATCACAACCAGCAAAAGCTTATCTATATTAGCTTTGAGCGTATAGGCCCTGAATTTCAGACTGATGATGGGCAGGTTGCTTACCATTAACCCGCTGATAATAAGAATTGCAGCATAAATCACTGCCGGACAGAACACTATTGCATTTATACCCGTGGAGCCCGAATAAGCGATAGCCGGCAACGATGCTATTGTAAGGCCGGCGGCAGGTGTTGGAATTCCTTTAAAATAATAGCGTTGTTCCTTATCCAGGTTAAACTTTGCCAGTCGCCATACGGCGGCACAGGGAAATAGGACAGCCGGCAGGTACCACCATTCATTGGCCGCAGCATTGTCGGCAAAACCAATCTGCAGCAGACGGTACAACAACATGCCCGGAGCTACGCCAAAACTTACGGCATCGGCCAGCGAATCCAATTGTTCTCCCATGGCGGAAGTGGCCTTAAAAAGCCGCGCCACAAAACCATCCAGAAAGTCCACCAAGGCGGCAGCCAGCAGCAACACACCGCCTACCAGCATTCCTGAGGTAACCACTTTTCCGCCGGAGCCGATAAAAGAATTTTCCGGCTGCAGGATAAATTTTATCGCCAGGCAACCAAATACCAGGTTCAACAATGTAAATAAATTAGGAATTTGCTTCATTGACGTTGTTTGGGCTTTTTGAAAAATATTTTTGGGCCGGCAAGCTCGTAAAATGGTACGTTTTAAAAGATTAAAAAAACTTTCCCGTCTTTCCGGATTCCCGGCTAATGATAAGCTCATTTATCAGGATAAACGCGCGGCTAATTGGTCATTAATTTTTTTATATAAATGATACGGTTTATACACCCGCCAGTTATCAATTTCCATTAGTTCAATATACTGATTCAGATGGATCCGTTTAAAGTCATATTGTGTTTGTACAGGCATGTTCAAACAAACGATCCACCCATCCGCATCGCTCAGTTCTTCATGCAATTCCTCATAATAATCTTTATCGCCACTATGAAAATTGAGCACATTTTCAGCGATTAAAATAAACTTATAAATACCTTCCGCCATAAATACTTCCAGTACATCCCGCTTCAGCGTCATGATATCGTTTTCCACGGCATCGTTCCATTCGCCAATCATTTCAATGATCGCATACCCCTCGTCATAATCGGCCATCAGTACTTTAAGATAAAGGGTGCGGCTCCCGAAATAATCCCATTGCGGATGAATATAAAAATTGTATACCGCGTCTGTATATTCAAACTGAGAATGCTCCACTCCATAAAAAGGCGAGCGCTGGTCTTCCTCACTCAGGTAAATATGCTGCCAATTATAATATGGTTCTATATCATGCACGATGCGAATGTACTGTTTTTAATGGAAGAAGGTTGCAGGTTACAGGTCACTGGTTTCAGGCGATTAGCTATTTGAGACAACGTATTTATTGACTATTGACCTTTCACCATTCAGCCTGTAATAAGCGTGAAACGTCAAACCTTAAACCTTGAACTTTAAATCATAACCGCACCACCTGTCCCGTTTTCACCGACTCATCGCATGCAAAAGCGATCCGGAGGCTGTTCACCGCATCAGCCATATGATCCGTAAGATCTTCATCAGTTACAATGGCATTATAAAAATAGCGCTGCTGGCGGTTGCAGAGCTCCTGGTGCCCCGGCTCATCCTGCATATCGATCCATTCGTCTTTCTTTGTGAACTGATCTGCCGCATCTGTAGCAGCATGATGCACCAGGATCGATTCTGTTTTTGTATGGGCATCGATATTCGAAGAAGCCCCCGCCGCTCCTGCATTCCGGGCTACAATGGAAACTGCGCCGTTTGGCCCCATCACATCTTTTATAAAAAAGGCCGTTTCACTGATCATCGGCCCCCAGCCTGCTTCATACCAGCCCACAGAGCCATCCTCAAAACGGATCTGCAGCTGACCGTAATTATAGTTATCTTCTGGAATTTCATTAGTGAGTCTTGCGCCTATAGCCGTTACCTGCAGCGGTTTAGAGCGGGTCATCTGGCACATGACATCTATATAATGTACACCGCAATCCACGATCGGGCTCATATTCGACAAAAACTTTTTGTGCACCTGCCATTCGTGACCGCTGCTTTGCTGGTTCAGGTTCATGCGCATTACCAGGGGTTTTCCCAGTCCCGTCGTTAACTCAATAAATTTCTTCCAGGACGGATGATGCCGCAGGATATACCCGATCACTAATTTTTTGTTATGCTCCCGGGCTGCTGCCACCACACGCTCCGCTCCTGCTACCGAATCGGCCAGCGGCTTTTCGATAAACACATCACAACCCGCTTCCAGGGCTTGTATCGCATATGCTTCGTGCGTATCCTGGTAGGTAGCGATGCAAACGGCATCCGGTTTGGTAGCTTCCAACGCCGCCGTATAATCAGCAAACAGCGGATACCCCCCGCCCAGTTTTTCATTCACTTCAGCATTACTGTTTCCCCGGGAAATCAAACCTACTATCTCAAATTCCGGCATCTGGTGATAGGCGGCCGCATGAGAGCTGCCCATGTGCCCGCATCCAGCCACCAGTATTCTTATTTTTTTTTGTTCCATATTTAATGTCAGTTTATTGATCAAACTTACGGGAAAACGGTTAAACTGGATGCCGGTTACCAATTACGGAACGCCAAATGCTTCATGCGGAACACGGAATGCTCAATGCTTAACGGACCTCCCATTGACTATTCACAATTCACCCTCATTCGTGCATTTGTGGCGGCTCCGTTGCCCGAGAAATAATTTTCGTAATTTTCATATTCAAAATAGGTCAACTATGGACTTTTTAAAAAAGCTGCAACTGAAAGAAGAAAACCCCGGAACCAGCACCGGCACTGAATGGCAGCCGCATTCAAAAAAAACGATAGCGTCTTATACGCCGGTAGACGGCAGCCTGATCGGCACAGTTGCCGTTACCACAAGAAAAGAATACCAGGCCGTTGTAAAAAAAGCGCAGGCGGCCTTTTTGGAATGGCGGCAATGGCCTGCGCCGCGCAGAGGGGAAATTGTGCGGCAGATTGGCGAAATATTACGTAAAAACAAGGAACCACTGGGCCGGCTGGTATCTTATGAAATGGGCAAAAGCCTGCAGGAAGGCTGGGGCGAAGTGCAGGAGATGATCGATATCTGCGACTTTGCCGTAGGCCTTAGCCGGCAGTTATATGGGTTAACCATGCACAGCGAACGGCCCGACCACCGGATGTATGAGCAATACCATCCATTGGGCGTGGTGGGCATTATATCTGCATTTAATTTCCCCGTAGCCGTATGGAGCTGGAACAGTATGCTGGCCTGGGTTTGCGGGAATACCTGCATCTGGAAACCATCAGAAAAAACGCCGCTTTGTGCGGTGGCCTGTCAGCGGCTCATCGCAAGCGTTTTTAAAGCGAACAACGTACCCGAAGGGGTTTGTAATTTAATTACCGGCGCGCGGGAAGCAGGCGAATGGCTGGCGCAGGATGCCCGCGTGGCCCTGATCTCAGCAACGGGATCTACCCGAATGGGTAAAGCTGTGGCAGCAGCGGTAGCTTCCCGGCTGGGGCGATCGCTGCTGGAACTGGGCGGCAACAACGCCATTATCATTTCTAAGGACGCCGACCTCGACATCGCCGTTTTGGGTGCCTTATTCGGGGCCGTGGGCACTGCCGGTCAGCGCTGCACCTCTACCCGCCGCCTGATCATTCATGAATCAGTTTATGCCGAAGTGGAAAAGAAGCTGCAACAGGCTTACACCCAGCTAAAAATTGGCGACCCTTTAGATCCTGCCAATCATATGGGACCGCTTATTGATAAAACAGCTGTCCAATTGTATTTAGACGCGATTGCAGCCTGCAAAAAAGAAGGCGGCCGCTTTTTGGTGGAAGGCGGCGTGCTGGAAGGAAAAGCCTATAGGGGTGGTTGTTATGTAAAGCCCAGTATTGCAGCCGTTCAGCCTTCCTTTAAAATTGTGCAGGAGGAAACTTTTGCCCCCCTACTTTATCTAATGAAATATAAAGACCTCGAAGAAGCCATCCGGATCCAAAACGGGGTGCCACAGGGGCTTTCATCGGCTATTATGACGCTTAATTTGCGCGAAGCAGAGCTGTTCCTCTCCAACACCGGCAGCGATTGCGGCATCGCCAATGTAAATATCGGCACTTCCGGCGCAGAGATCGGAGGCGCTTTCGGCGGCGAAAAACAGACCGGTGGCGGCCGTGAAAGCGGCAGCGATGCCTGGAAAAACTACATGCGCCGGCAAACAAATACCATTAATTTCAGCACGGCACTCCCCCTGGCCCAGGGCATCCGGTTTTCTGTTTAAAAAATGCTAAAAAACGGGATGCTGCAACTTTACTAACGTCACAGCCCTCCTATTCAGGGAGTTTGCAGGATAATATCAGAGTGGGCGCATAAATTTTTCTAATCGTTCAAATGCTGAGTTTTAATATTTGTACTACTATAATCGAATGCCACGAATTCACGAATGCGCGCCAAAGGCGCGAAGAATTTGTGTTTATTTTCCTTGCAGGTAGGACAATAGATTATGCATTCGTGTATTTGTGGCAGCTTTTAGATTTATGCGTTCACTCCTGGGGTAAAAATGCTTTAAGATATTCTTAAGGCCGGATGCTTTATTTTTGCATCCTTTTATATTTTATATTAAATACGGTGATACATGAATCAATTAATGAAAAAGACCGGATTGGCTGCCACTGCCGCTTTGATCGCCCTGGCGGGTTGGACACAATCCTCCAGCACGGTTCCCGAAGGATGGCACCTGAAAGATCTTAAAGCGGATGGTTATTATGGGATCAGTTTGGATAAAGCCTATGAATTTTTGAAATCAAAAAACAGGAAAAGTATCCCCGTTACAGTAGGGATTGTAGACTCCGGGATCGACACTACCCATGAAGACCTGAAATCCGTATTATGGGTGAACCCCGGCGAAATTCCGGGAAACGGGATCGACGACGATCATGACGGTCATATTGATGATGTGCATGGCTGGAATTTTTTAGGAAGCCGGGATGGTAAACAGAATGTAACAAAAGATTCCTACGAAGCAGCCCGGGTATACTGGGGATTAAAAAACAAATACGAAAATAAAGCCGCATCACAGGTACCTGCCGCCGAAAAAGAACAGTACGACATGTGGGTACGTGCCAAGGCCGAAGTGTTCAAAGAGGATGGCTCACAGGATGACCTGATCTTAAAATCAATGGACCTGCTGCGGAAGGGAGATGGAACGATTCGTTTCGATTTGAAAAAAGAAGTATACAGCGGCAAAGACCTCACCAATTACAATCCCTCAACGCCCAATGCCGGGCAGATGAAGGGTTTTATGCTAAGCGTATGCCAGGCAAATGATAACAATGACATTACCAACAAGGAGTTGTTCGACCAGATGGATAATGATGTACAAAAAATAAATAACCGCAAGCAGCCCCCGAAGGATTACCGCGACCCCGTGGTACAGGACAATTATAACGACATTAACGATAAAAACTACGGCAATAACAACCTTACGGTAGATGATAATGCACCGCTGCATGGCACCCATGTGGCGGGGATCATTGGTGCGGCGCGCAACAACGGCGTGGGCATGGATGGCATTGCGGATAACGTTCGTATCATGAGCGTACGTGCGGTTCCCGATGGCGATGAGCACGATAAGGATATTGCCGAAGGCATCCGTTTCGCAGTGGATCACGGGGCCCGTGTTATTAATATGAGTTTTGGCAAAGCCTATTCTCCAGAAAAAAAATGGGTAGACGATGCTGTTAAGTATGCCGTTAGCAAGGGCGTGTTGATGGTCCATGCAGCCGGTAACGACAACCAGAACAATGATTCTACCTATAATTTCCCGTCAGCTTATTACCTGGACAAAACGCGTCCGGCCACCTGGATCACCGTTGGAGCCAGCGGCCCTAATGAGCAAAGCGGCATTGCAGCCAGCTTTTCAAATTATGGTAAAAAAGAGGTAGATGTTTTTGCGCCCGGCGTGCGCATCTACTCTACGCTGCCCCTGGGCAACCGCTATGGCAATGAGCAGGGCACCAGCATGGCCTCACCGGTAGTGGCGGGCATTGCTGCTTTAATTATGAGTTATTACCCCGATCTTTCCGCCGTTCAGGTAAAAGAGATCATCGAAAAATCTGTGGTAAAGCCCGCGGTGCTGGTAACCAATCCGGGCACGGGCGCCAAGGTGCATTTATCCGATCTGTGCGTTACCGGCGGTATTGTAAATGCCTACGAAGCGGTAAAGCTGGCAGAAACGTATAAAGCAAAGGGTGGCGCGTCAAAAGCAGCTGCTCCTGTCAAAAAACAAGCCTCAAAAAAGCATTAATAAAAGTAAACCGCGCATTGTTATTGGTTTACAATAAATTTGTTGATTAAAATAGTTTGAATAGATGCCACTGCACCATTTACTCGTAGTTTATTTAATTAGTACCCTTTTAGTATTTCTACCTTCCTTTGGATTAGCAAAATTGTTTAAAATAGCCGGCCGGGAATCCTGGAAAGCCTATATACCCTTTTACAATACCTGGATAATGCAGGAAATCGCCCAGCGGCCGAAGCACTGGGTGTTCTGGCAATTTATTCCTGTAGTGGGATGGTTTATTACGCCGGGGATCTTTATTGAATTCTCCAAGGTGTTTTGTCGTTTTTCTTTCATGGATCATCTTTGCGCTTCCCTTTTTGCGCCTTTTTACTTTCCCTGGCTGGCCAACAATAAAGATGCGCGGTTCATCGGCCCGGAGGGCGTAAAAAAACACCAGAAGCCCGCCTGGCGCGAATGGGTGGACGCTGCCGTTTTTGCCGTAGTGGCCGCAACATTGATCCGCATCTTCATTTTTGAAGCCTACGTGATCCCTTCCAGCTCTATGGAAAAGACCCTGTTAATTAATGATTACCTGTTTGTAAGTAAATTCAGTTACGGACCGCGTATTCCCAATACGCCGTTGTCTGTTCCCTTTGTGCATAATTATTTGCCGGGCAGTACGCTGAAGTCGTACACTACCCTTTTAGAGCTGCCTTATATCCGTTGGTTCGCTTCTCCGGTAAAAAGAAATGATTGTGTGGTATTCAATTTCCCCGAAGGCGATACGGTGATCAATAAGGACGGCTATCAATCGGCACTGCCTTATTATATGTTTGAGCGTGCCCTGGGAAGAGACCGGGTACTCGCCGACCCCGAATATCAGCCCCTGGCGGTGCATCCGGTGGATAAAACGGATAACTATATTAAAAGATGTATCGGCGTTGCGGGCGATTCATTAAAGATCATTGATGGTATTGTATATATCAATAACCAGCCCGGATTTATTTCGCCCACTTCTTCTACTTTCTATTTCTTTAAAACAAAAAATAACGTTCCGGTTGATGTGGATTTTTTGAGAGAAGCCAAGATCCGGCTGAATATGGAAAGTGATAATCCTGATTTCTCCATTGTCAATGGCGTGTACAAAATCAACCTGACGCTTCCTGAGCTGGATATTTTGAAGAAGCTGCCGGTTGTTGATCCCAACAGTATTATCAAAGAATCGTTCCCTGCCAGCTATGTGGAAGGAACGACCTTCCCGTTTGATACCTTAAATTACAAATGGAACCGCGATAATTTTGGCCCCCTGTGGGTTCCCAAAAAAGGAGCAACAGTAACCCTGTCGCCCCAAAACATAGCCTTATACCGCCGTGCGATCCAGGTGTATGAAAAAAACACACTCGTGGAAAACCCGAACGGTACTTATGTTATCAACGGCATCCCCACCAACAAATACACGTTTAAAATGGACTATTACTGGATGATGGGCGACAACCGGCATAAATCGCAGGACAGTCGCTATTGGGGTTTTGTACCGGAAGATCATATCGTGGGGAAGGCCGCCATGATCTGGTTCAGCTATGAAAATGGACCCAGGTGGCAGCGCTTGTTCAAAATGATTCATTAAATAATTACTTTATAAGAAGCCTTAATGGTTTCCACAAAAAACAGACCTCGCTTTATTGCAGGTCTGTTTTTTTTATTTTAGTATTTTTGATATCCCTGCGATTGCTGCAGTTCTAACTTTTCAGCCTTCGGGCTGCCAACACAACTCAATCGACATTATGAATCGTTTCAGATTTTATCAGGCCTGCGTTCTGCTCTTTGCTGGATTATTACCGGTACGAGGCATTGCACAAGCCCGGCAAAAATATTCCACAGACATCTGCATTTACGGCGCCAGCGCTGCCGGTGTGATCGCTGCCTACACCGCAAAGAAAATGGGCAAAAGCGTTATTTTAATTGAGCCCGGCACTCGCATTGGCGGGCTTACCACCGGCGGCCTGGGGCAAACAGATATCGGGAATAAATATGCCGTAACCGGCCTGGCGCTCGACTTCTACCGGAAAATAGGGGCACATTACGGCCGGCTGGAGCAGTGGACCTTCGAACCAAAAGTGGCAAAACAATTGTTCGAATCCTATCTTACTGCCGCCCATATTTCCGTGTTGTTCCGCCAGCGTATCATTGCGGTTGCGAAAAAAGGAACGGTGATCAGCAACATCGTAGTGAAGGATGCGGGCGCTCCCGGAGCCGGCTCTTATAAAACAATTGCCGCCAAAGAATTTATTGATTGCACTTATGAAGGCGACCTGATGGCCAAAGCAAAAGTAAGTTATACAACCGGCAGGGAAGCCAACAGCCAATACAATGAGACCTATAACGGAGTGCAGCTAATGAAAGGGCATCAGTTTGCAGATGGTGTGGATCCTTACAAAGTTCCGGGCGATCCCGCAAGCGGATTGCTTTGGGGTATCAGCAAAGAAGCGCTTTTACCTAATGGGAGCGGCGACAAAAAAATACAGACCTATAACATAAGAATATGCCTGACAACGGATCCGCAAAACAGCATTCCGATAACAAAACCGAAAAATTACAATGCCGCCCATTATGAATTATTTCTGAGATGGATACAAAAATATCCGGCGAAAAGTTTAAATAGCTTTCTTTCCATCAGTAAGATGCCGAACAATAAAACGGACATTAATAACAACGGTGCTTTTTCAACGGATATGATCGGCATGAACTGGAATTACCCCGAAGCGGATTATATAACAAGGAAGAAAATACAGGCAGCCCATAATGATTATACACAGGGCTTTCTTTATTTCGTTGGATACGACCCCCGCGTACCGGAATACCTTCGCGCCGAAATGCTGCGTTACGGATACCCCAAAGACGAATACCTGGAAAGTGACCATTGGACGCCGCAGCTCTACATACGGGAAGCCCGCCGGATGATCGGCGCTTATGTGATGACGGAGGCAAACTGCACCGGAAAAGAAGTGGTAAACGACGGGGTGGGTCTTGCTGCCTACACCATGGACTCTCATAATTGCGAACGGCTGGTGGTGAATGGCATGGTTAAAAACGAAGGCAATGTGGAGATCGGAGGTTTTGACCCCTACCCCATCTCCTACCGGTCCCTTATTCCCAAAGCATCCGAATGCACCAACCTGCTCGTTCCGGTATGTCTCTCTGCTTCTCATATCGCTTACGGTTCCATACGTATGGAACCGGTATTTATGGTATTGGGACAGTCCGCTGCAGTTGCCGCAACAATGGCCGTCAACAAAAAGCTCGGCATCCAGGAAGTGCCGGTAGCTGCCTTGCAGCAGGAGCTGAGGACCAACCCTTATGCCGATAAAAGAACGGCAGATATCCTGGTAGATAACCGCGACAAAGAGCAGGTGACCATCACCGGTCACTGGCAGGTAATGAAAAGAGGCGGATATGGTCCGGATTTTCTTGCCGACACTTCAGGAACCGCTTCGGTGCAATTTACGCCTGAAATTAAAGAGGACGGCATCTATGAAATATATACCTATTACCCTAAACTCAACGAAAGCGCCGCACAAACAAGCTTTACTGTTTTTGATGGAAAGAACCGCACTGAAAAAATCATCAACAAAAACGATGTTGATGTATTGGGCCAAACGACAGGCGAATGGGTTTCGCTGGGAACCTACCGGTTGACAAAAGGCAAACAGGCTTTTATAGCTGTTTCCGGCAAAAATGCAAAAGGAGTCGTAGCTGCCGATGCGATCCTGTGTATTAAAAGGCAAAGAAAATAATCATCCTTTAATTGATTGTTATGCGTAAAAATATATTGTGGTTGGCGACCTTGCTTTTTGCGATCCCCGGATCCGCCAACAGCGCTAAGCCTTATACTGCAGACGTTGTTATTTACGGAGGTACTGCTGCCGCTGTCATCGCTGCAGTTGAAGTAGCACAGTCCGGCAAAAAAGTAATTATAGTGTCGCCCGATAAGCACCTGGGCGGCATGACGTCCTCGGGTCTGGGATTCACCGATACCGGCGACAAATCCGTTATCGGCGGTCTGGCGCGCGATTTTTATCATCGCATCTGGGCGTATTACAATCAGCCGCAAACCTGGAAATGGGAAGCAAAAACAGCTTATGGTAATAAAGGCCAGGGCACACTGGCCATCGATGGTGCGAACCGCACCATGTGGATCTTTGAACCGCATATTGCGGAACAAGTATTTGAAGATTATATCCGGGAATACAAGATACCTGTATACCGGGATGAATGGCTCAACCGTGAAAGCGGCGTCACTCTTCACGATAAAAAAATAGCATCCATCACCACACTCTCAAAAAAGCAATTCAGCGCCCGCGTTTTTATTGATGCCACCTACGAAGGCGACCTGATGGCCGCAGCCGGGATAGCCTATACCGTGGGCCGGGAAGCGAATAGTGTTTATGGAGAGACCTGGAACGGGATTGAAAAAGGCGTCCGGCAGCACCGGCATAATTTTTTGATCTTATCGCATCCGGTCGATCCCTACAAAACGGCCGGAGATAAGTCCAGTGGACTGTTAGCAGGCATCAGCAACCTGCCTCCGGGCAATAATGGCGAAGGGGATCACCGCATCCAGGCCTATTGCTATCGCGTATGTATGTCGTCTAATGCGCAGAACCGGGTGCCTTTTCCGAAACCAGCGCATTACAATGCCGCAGACTATGAATTGCTGATCCGTATTTTCGATACCGGCTGGGATGAATGGTTCCAGAAATTTGACGCCATCCCCAACAAAAAAACAGACACCAATAACCACGGACCGTTCAGCGCTGATTATATCGGGGCGAATTACGCGTATCCTGACGCCAGCTATGCAGCGCGCCGCAGGATTTTAAAGGCGCACGAAACCTATCAAAAAGGATTGTTGTGGTTTGTTGCCAATGATCCGCGCGTACCGGGGCGGGTGCGTTCGCGTATGCAGCAATGGGGGTTGCCTAAAGATGAATTTAAAGATAATGGCGGCTGGCCCTGGCAGCTGTATATCCGCGAAGCGCGCCGGATGAACGGCATTTATACGATGACCCAACAGGATGTGCTGTCCAAAAAAGAAACGCCTCATTCCATCGGCATGGGTTCCTATGCCATGGATGCGCATAATGCACAACGTTATGTTGATGAAGCAGGGCATGTGCAAAATGAAGGGGATATCGGTGTGGGCCCGGACAAACCTTACAAAATTGCCTTTGAATCCATTTTGCCCCAAAAAGAGGCCTGTAGTAACTTATTGGTTCCGGTATGTCTTTCGTCCAGCCATATTGCCTACGGTTCCATACGTATGGAGCCCGTGTTTATGATCCTGGGGCAATCCGCGGCGGTAGCGGCGGAGCTTGCAATAGATCAGGCGGCAGCGGTTCAGGACCTCTCCTATGGCAACGTTCAGAAAGTACTTGAAACACGCGGTCAGATTTTGAGCCGGCAGTTCCGGACTAAAAAGCCTGCTGTTGAGCCAGACCGACAATAATCCCGTCTATTTAATCGTTCATCATTATTTGTGCAATACACCCGTGTATGTGCAAATTATTTTACATTTTCTAATGCCGGCATTAAGAACCTGCTGACCTCAGGCGTATGATGTTCTTTTTTCATGATCGCTTCCATTTTTTTTACGACGTCAGGATGTTGCGCAGCAATATCCTTTTGCTCCTGGAGGTCAGTGTCCAAATCGTACAACTGCGTTTTTAAAGTCCCTTTCAGGATATTGGTGCGCACTGCTTTCCATTTGCCCATTCGTACTGCCTGTTGCCCTCCGTATTCAGGGTATTCAAAGTAGAGATAATCGTGCTGTTGCTGCTGCGCACGCTGTCCCAGCAGCTCAGGCAAAATGCTGATACCATCTATATTCCCGGGCGCCTTCATTTTTAATAATGCGCACAGGGTGGGCATCATATCAATGGTAGCCGATACCAGATCCGAAGTAGCGCCGGCTTTGATCCGGCCCGGCCATTGTACAATAAACGGTTCGCGAATGCCGCCTTCGTATACCGATCCTTTTGTACGTCCCTCGCCATTTTTGAAAAGCCCGGTGCTGTTGAAAAATCCGGCGTCCACTCCTACTCCCGGAAACGACGGTCCGTTATCGCTGCAAAACATGATAATCGTATTGTCATAAAGCCCGTTCTTTTTCAGGGTTTCTATTAATTGCCCCACCTGCTCATCCAACGCCGAGATCATAGCCGCATAGGTTGCCCTCGGGTACCGGCAGGGGAAATAAGAACCGCCCAGAAACGGCTGCTCCTCACCAAATTTTTTATGGTAGTAATCGACCCATTTTTGCGGCGCCTGCAAGGAAACATGCGGCAAAGGCGATGGGTAGTAGAGAAAGAACGGTTTGTTTTTATTTTTCTCAATAAACTGAACAGCCGCTTTTATCAGCAGGTCCGGTGCATATACTTTTTGCTGGTAGCGATGGTAATTTCGTTCATCCATTTTATCCAGACTATCGGGAAATTTTACATTAGGATCAACGATTTTATTATCCAGTGGTACACGCAGCTCATTTTCCCAAAGATGCCCGTTATAATATGTATGGTCCTGCCGCTGACAAATGTATCCGTAAAAATAATCAAAGCCCTGGCGGTTGGGCAGTCCGGAGGTGCCGGGTGCGCCTAACCCCCATTTGCCCACGAGGCCGGTAGTATAACCCGCTTCTTTTAAAATTTTGGCAATGGTGAGGGTTGAGTCAGGTATCGGCCATTGTCCCTCCAGGTAAGGGTTTTCTTCCATCGCCTTAAAATCCCATACAGGCCCGCGTTCGCCCCATTCATGGTTACCGCGGATATAAGCTTTGCCCGAACCGATGCCGGTCATTAGCAAATACCGTGATGGCGCACAAACCGGAAAGGCATAATGCTGGGTAAAACGCATTCCGTTTTTTGACAGGGCATCGATATGCGGCGTTTCAATCTTTTGCTGGCCATAGCATCCCACATCACCATAACCTAAATCATCGGCAAGAATATAAATGATATTGGGATTTTCTTGCGCCCACAATGGAGTGCTACCCCACAAAAGGAACGCATTTAAAAACAGAATTATTTTATACATAGCTACTAAGTTTTATTAATAAAAACAAAGCGGACCCAAGATGGATGCGATAATTATCTGCGTTGAAATTACGATTCGCCAAGGAATCATTGTAGATAGACCTCAAAATTTTTGGGTAATCTGGTATATAAGCGAAGAGGAACATTGCGGGGAACCGCGCAAATAGCATCGGGTCATTTCCGGCCTTTTAAAGTCACGCCAAGAGGGGCACGCCGTAAAATCCGGGAAAAAAAGAGGTACTATTGGTTTGGTTTATACGCCCCCCGCTATCCCGCATCTGTTTTTTGTTTTATTCTGATCTTATGCCCGTACCATCCATAAAAGGCAATCATCAGGTAGCACGGCAATACGATCCAGTATGCCATTGCGGGGCTCCAGGAATCTGAAAGTTTGCCATACAGAAGCGGAATAACAGCGCCGCCGGCAATGGCCATAACGAGCAGCGCCGATCCGGTTTTGGTGTAACTTCCCAGATCGGCAATTGCAAGCGGCCAGATGGAAGGCCACATTAAAGAATTGGCCAGCCCTAATAATGCTATAAAAATTACCGAAAGCGTGCCGTGTGTGCCAATAGCGGCCCCTGCAAATAAGATCCCCAATACAGCAGAAGCTTTCAACCCCTGCGTTTGAGAAAAGATCTTCGGGATACAAATAATCCCGATGAGGTAACCTAGTAGCATGCACAGCAGGGTAAGCGACGTAAAAAACTGGGCTTTGGCCATTGGAATTCCAACAGAAGACGCATAGCCAATGATGGTGTTCCCTGCAATCACCTCCACTCCTACGTAAACAAATAAAGTCAGCACTCCCAGGATCAGGTGTGGGTAGGACAATATCGACGTTGGCATCGCTGTTGTTGATCCGCTAGCTGCGTCATCCTCTTCCTCCGCCGGCTCGGGCAATGAAATCCTAAAAAACCAAAAGCTTAGCAATAGCAAGCCAGCAAATATAACCAGGTACGGATTAATAACCCGGGTTGCAAGATTCTCCAGTGCAACCAATCGCTCTGCCGGCCCCAATTGTTCCAATTTTATTTTTGTGGCATCTGCATCTGCCAGTACCAGCCGTCCTAATATAAGCGGTGCCAGAATTCCTGCCACGCCATTGCAGATTCCCATAATGCTCATACGCCGGGCAGCGCTTTCCCTGGGACCTAATATTGCCACATATGGATTGGAGGCGGTTTGCAAAATTGCCAATCCGATGCCCTGAATAAACAGACCGGTTAAAAAGATCCAGTACTGCCGGGTAAACGCGCCGGGAATAAATAGCAGGGACCCCAATGCCATGACCAGCAAACCTAAAGCGATCCCATTTTTAAACCCGGTTTTTTTTAATACTTTCCCGGCTGGTATTGCCATAACAAAATAGGAAATATAAAAGGCGAAGGAGACCAGCTGCGCCTGAAAATTATTGAGCTCACAAGCCAATTGCAGATAGGGAATTAAAATGGAACACAGCCAGGTAATAAATCCAAAAACAAAAAACAACAAGCCGATGCTCACGATCGCCTTTCGGTAGGGTATGTTCATTTGATATAATTTTTTTCTTTTTTTAGCATCTGCACCTGACAGGTCACAATGGTTTTTGTTTCTAAATTACTCTTTTCTTTTTTTAAGCTATATCTTAGTTCGTTCCCGCATTTTACAAACGGTCACTAGGGCGTTACTGTAACGATTACCTTTTTCACTATGGCAGCATAATTCTCGATAGTATTATTTGCCGCCACAAAGTAAGCTGTATATTGCCCGGGTACACTATAGGTATAGCTATAGACGGCAGGCATTGCCCCGTAAATGGATGTTCGAACCGGGATGGACCAATCTTTCCCCAGCTTAACCGAATCCAGGGTAATGGGCGTTGAAACCGCCCAGTTTTCACTAGCGGGATCATTGTACGGACTATTAGGATCATAAGCCACATATACCGGCAGTACCGCATTGGGATTGTACTGAGGGCTTTTAGGATCATAGATCGGGTTTTTGGGGTCAAATACCGGGTTGTTGGGATTATAAATGGGGTCCGTCGGATTCTTGTACACTGGTCCGTATAAGGTTACCCTCGTATTGGTAATCGTAGAACGGGCCGGAGCATTTACAGGGTTCTCATCTACAATTCTGAATCCTGTAAGCGCCTGATCGGCGATGGTAACGACGGCGCCATTCAGCACTGTATCTGCACTTTTTAACAAAAAGTTTTCGACCAGCCATTGCCGGGCAAAGCCATTGGCAACCTGAGGCCGGTTCATATAGCGCAAGGCAAAATAAACCGGCTTGCCCGCCTGAACAAATTTTGAAAGGTTAACAGACCGCGTAGCCAACATAGTTGCCGAAGTGGCCAGTGTAAAACTATCGGTTATATTTACCCAGGTAGCAGCTTTCACACTGGCAAGATCTTTATAATTGCCGTTAAAATCTGTGGAAAGTAAAATGGAGAATTGATTGGTTTGTGTACCAGCGGGTGTGCCGGCAGCTACTCCATTGGAAAAGCTCACCGTCAAACCCTTACCTGCCACAGCAATATTTCTGCCGTCTTTGTAATTAT
This sequence comes from Niabella sp., assembly GCA_017744795.1. Classification (GTDB taxonomy): domain Bacteria; phylum Bacteroidota; class Bacteroidia; order Chitinophagales; family Chitinophagaceae; genus Niabella. The sequence continues at coordinate 21,363 of JAGIAQ010000042.1, forward strand.
AGTCCTTATAAATTTCTCCCGAGTAAAACGAAACGGTTGTTGCTGCTCCCGAAAATTTAAACACGGCGGGCACACCCGCTTTAACCGTTACCGCCGTTGTTGTTACATCAAAATCGGGAGCGGTTACTACGGCCAGTTCTTTCTGGCAGGACACAAAAAATATTCCCGCCAACCCTATCAGATTTTTAATTTTCATAACTACTATTTTTGGATCAGGAATGCGTTACCACCCAGTATTTTGAGTCATTTTTAAATTATTGATCATCTCTTTATCCGGTATAGGCATGAGCACATCTCTGGCTGAAGCACGTGAAAAAGAAAGTACGAAACCCGCGCCCGGCACATCCTGCTGTGCCTCGTTTCCCATGTCCTGATTTACTTTCAGGAAAATTCCCCACCGGAGCAGGTCGGCTTTCCGGCTTCCTTCCATATTAAACTCGCGCATGCGCTCATCCTGAATAAAAGAAAGAAAAGCGGTTTTGGAAGCAAGCGCCGATGCGGGAACATCGCCATCGGTGGCTTTGTAAATGGTTGCTGCCGCAGTTGCCCCTGAGCCGCCGCCACCGGAAATCGTCACTGACGGAACACTGCTGTAACTGCCCGCCTGAAAAAATTGAACTCCTGTAGAATCCCGGTTCAGATTGACCGCCACCACCGTGCCGCCCTGCACTACCGCCGTTGCTGTGGCGGTGCTTCCATTGCCCGCTGAAATGACTACTGACGGCGCACCTGTATAGCCGTTTCCCCCATTAGTAACCGCAATCGATTTAACACCGGTAGACCAGGCACGCCTTCTAACCAGGTTTACTGCAGCAATAGCATCAGCCGTGGGCGCACCATTAATTTCATTGTCTGCCTCTGCGAACATCAGCAGCACGTCTGAGTACCTTATAATAGGCATGTTCGTGGAAGAGGTGGTAGCGGTTAACCTTGGAATAGCTTCATATTCACGCCGCCATTTGGCGGGATACAGATACCATTTGTCTCTTTCAGCCACCGGCACCGGGTTCAAGGTTTTTTGCCCGTTTACCTGTGAATTTACATAGGTAAAAAGTGCGACGCTCCACCATTTCCTGAGATCTCCGTCGTCAAAGGAATTATAAAACTTTGCGGTGATATTCATGTAAGCCGCTCCGTTTCCGGTAGCGGAACCTGCAGCGGAAGGGGGCCCGTTGATATACCCTATACTCGTCCATTCCCCAAAAGCCATTGTGGAAGGATCCGAATTATTGCCATAAAACTCCGCCTCCCATAAATCTTCTTTAATATTATACTTGTTTTGTGCAAGTGTTATAAAGAGATTAGAATAACTGGGATTCAGGCTGTGGCCGGCCCCGGCATCATCCATCACTTTTTTTGCCCACATTTTTGCATCCTGGTATTTGGTGGCATCCTTCAGTGGTTCTCCGGCCATTGTAAGACAAACCTTCGCCAGCATCCCGCGCACGGCCGACTTATTTACAGCGCCGGAATAACCGAGGTCCTGGATGTTCCGCACCAGGGGCTCTGCCGTTGTCATATCTGTCAGAATCTGCGCGTACACGTCTTTTACAGAAGCCCGGGCAATCGATACATCGGACGGAGATTGAGTAGATTTCAACTTAAGCGGTACCCCGCCCCAATATTGTACCAATGTAAAATAGTAATACCCTCTTAAAAACAGGGTTTCGCCTCTTACGCGATCTCTTGTAGTTTGCGGGATTGCTGTATTCTTATCTACATTCTCCAATAATACATTGGCCCGGTTGATACCATCCCATAATGTGGTCCAGAGCGATGTCATAAATGGATCAGATGCTGAGTAATTAAAATTAAAGGGACCATTGAGTGTAAGCCGGTTCATATAGGCAATGTCAGCATCCCAATCCAGGAGATAGTTTGCAATATTTCCCCAAAAGCCTCCGTTCCCTACCGTATTGTAGACTCCGGACAGCGCAGCATTCAGTTGCTGCTCCGTTTGGTAATAAGTGGCAGTCGTCAAAAAATCTGTAGGATGGGGTTGCAGAAATTTTTTGCAGGAGCCCATTACAACAACAGAAAGAAATAATACCGGCAAATAATATTTTCGTTTCATTGTCTTAAAAATAAGGTGATTAAAAAGTTGCTTTCAAACCAAACACAATGGTGCGTACATTGGGGTATGCTGAAAAATCATAGCCCGGCATCAACACATTATCTGCTGTGGACACTTCGGGATCCAGACCCGAATATTTAGTCCAGGTAAACAGGTTTTGGGCAGAAAGATCTACTGAAAGATTTCTCAGGTATGCCTTCCGGATCAGCCTGGAAGGAAGCGAATAGGCCAGCGACAATGTTTTCAACCTCAGATAAGATCCGTCCTCTACATTCTTTGATGAAAAGTAACCGATGAATCCCTGCCCCCTGGTGCGATAATTTTCGTTAGTGGGATTGGTGGGAGACCAGCGGTTGGCGTAACTTGCATATTGATTAATATTGGCAAAACCGTTACTATTCCCTTCCAGCAACAGCCGGTTGGCATTGTAAAGATTGTTGCCATAAGACCATTGAAAAAAAACATTCAGCGAAAAATTTTTGTAGCTTACATTATTTGAAAATCCACCAATATGAATCGGCTGACCCCGCCCGATAACCGTCATGTCCGCAGCGTTAACAGTGCCATCGCCATTCAGATCCCTGAGCTTAATATCACCTGGCTGGATCGTGTTCCTCGCGGTACCATTGGCTGCAACGCTCTTTTTAAGAATATATACTCCCGGAGCCGGGTTATCAAAATCTGCAAACTGATAATTTCCTTCCCAGATGTAGCCGATCATCATCCCCACCGGCTTTCCCACTTCTGCCAGATAAAGGGGCTGTCCGAATTGGGAAAGATAAGTTGGAACCCTGCTCAATGACGTTTGCCCATTGGACAGCGATAAAATTTTATTCTTGTTGAAACTAATATTGAAACTACTGGTCCAGTTCAGATCCTTTGTTTTTATATTGGTGGTATTAAGCGTGAACTCCCAGCCCGTGTTGCGGAGCCTTCCAATGTTCACCTGGGCCGAACCAAAGCCCGAGCTCTGCGGCAGATCGGTGTTCAACAGCAGGTTGGAGGCCGTGCGGCGATACCAATCCACCTCCAGCCCGATCCGGTTGTCCAGTATCCCTATTTCATAACCCACATCTATCTGCTCCGATTTCTCCCACTGCAATTGCGGATTTCCCAAAGTGGATAAATAAGCCGCAGGTATTGGCGCCTGCTTATTAAAAGAATAGCCCTGCCCGGTGTTATTTAATGTAAGTTTTGCGTACTCATCAAAATCGCCTACCCTGTTATTTCCGTTCTGGCCGTAGCTGGCCCGCAGTTTAGAATTGGTAATGAACGGAAGCGCCTTACGAAAAAAATCTTCCTGCCCCATGTTCCAGGCAACAGCTCCTCCGGGAAAATAACCCCAGGGGTTCAAAAACTTGGAAGAACCGTCGGCCCTGAAGTTCAGGGTAAGCATATATTTCGATCTGAAATTATAATCGATCCGGGCCGCATAGGAAACCATAGTATTCATACTGCTATAAATACTTGGCGAATTAAAGGTTCCTGCAGGTGATTCATCCAATCCATCCATTCCCTTTGATTCATTGGGAAGCTGTATACCTGTAAAAGAGGAATAGTTTGTTTTATATTGATTCACCCCAAACAGCAATAACCCGTTAATCGAATGATCTTTTCCGATAGTGGTTTTATAGTTGAGTGTGTTCTCGTTAAAATAGCTGTTGGCTGTAGTGTTGCTCAAACTTCCCCATACGCCGTTTTTATTTCCAGGGTTCAGCGGGCTGCCCTGCGATGTTTTAGAATTATAGAACTGTTCGTTCCGTACATGAGACTGCATTAAGCCACCGGTAGATTTAAAAGTCAATTTTGGTGTAATGGCATAACTAACGTAGACATCCGATTGTACCTGGTTATTAATGGTGTGCTGGTATTGGTTTTTCAGATCAGAAACCGGGTTAATGCGAAAATCACTGCCAGTAACCGATTGCTGGTCGGCGTCTTCGTTTAACAGGTCTTCACCCGCAATGGCAGATATCGGGCGGTACATCCATGCCCGGATCAATGCCGGAGAAGTAGCATTACCGCCCCCGTAAATAGACCGGATCTGCTGTCCGTAAATATCAGTTTGCGTAATGGCTACATTTGTTCCGACTTTAAATTTATTCGAGATCGTCTGATCCAGTGAAAGTCTTCCGGTGTACCGCTTCATCCCGGTATTAATAATTACCCCTTTCTGGTTAAATACAGATCCGGATACCGAATATTTTGTTTGCTCTGAACCCCCACGGATACCCAGGTTGTAATTTTGGTACACGCCTGTCTGCATGATCTGATCCTGCCAGTTGATACCCGGTACATTTTTGTAACTGTCCAGCGTTTTGCCCAATGCCGTGTAAGCCGGAGTATTAAAGGTATTCGGATTCAGCTCCATTTGATATTTCACAAAATCGTAGGGGCTCATTACAGGGATCAATGGTGGCTTTAACTGGTAGCCCATTGTTGCCCCGAGGGAAACCTCCGGCTTTCCCTGCTTGCCTCTTTTAGTTTGGATCAGCACTACCCCATTTGCCCCCCTCGAGCCATAAATAGCCGTAGACGAAGCGTCTTTCAGGATGGATACGGACGCTATATCGTCCATATTAAGTGTATTAGGATCCAGGTTTTCGATAGGAAACCCATCCACCACATACAAGGGTGTTGTGCTTTGGGTAAGGGACCCGGCTCCCCGTATCATAATATTCATCCCGCCACCCGGTTGTCCGTCCGTACTGTTTACCTGTACGCCGGCCACCCTTCCTGCTAGGGCTTGTGCAAAAGAGGCTACGGGCGCTTTCTTCATATCTTCTACATTAACGGTTCCCACCGATCCTGTCAGGTCCAGCTTGCGCACCGATCCGTAGCCAATAATCACCACCTGATCCAGCGAAGCATTCACAGGCGTCAGCGACACATTAATTTTTGAACGGCCGGCGATTGCAAGGGCAAGAGGCTCAAAACCGACGTGAGAGAACAGCACCGAATCGGTTGCCCCCCCTCCGCCCAGCTGATAGCTGCCGTCCGCGTTGGTGGCAGTTACCATCCCGGGTTTGCCGGCAATTTGAACAGTAACTCCCTGTAACGGCCGGTTATCTGTATTAGCGCGAACTACCCCGCTGATCCCCTGCCCCTGTGCAGAAAAAAGCCCCAGCACCCCTACACCGGTACAGAAAAGTAATTTTACAAATCGAGTACACATAAACAGGCATTTTTAATATTAAAAACCAAAATTTTTACGAAACAGAAGACGGCCCCTAGCCAGAACAATCGCGCAATAACCGTTATTTTTGAGCATTTAACGGCCGGGACAATACAGCTAAGCAACTTTATATTATATGCGGCACTTATTCAAAATCGTCATTTCGTTCCTAAATCCGGAGCAACTAAAAAAAACAACCATTAGTAAAACCGAACCAGGATCGTTTTTTACCACGCTATCAGATCTCCCAGGCACTTTGCATTAAATCAGCAATCGTCGTTTTGCAGCTTTCAGTATATTTTTCTGCTATTACACGCAATATAACAGCAAAATTCAAAATAAAAAACAATTTTGCGCATTTTTTGCGGTATTTTTATTTTTTTAACGCAAAAAAACCGATCATATTATCGACAGAAATTTCGATTCGTGCTGGGAAACGATTATTTTCAACTATTAATTCAATCCAAATTATTTTACATGAATACTAAAACGGACCGGAGAAACTTTATTAAAACAGCAGGTTTTGCAGGATTGTATGCGGCATTGGGGCCGGGATTTACCGGTATAGCAGCAGCCTCTGCGGAGCAGCGGAGAGTAGGTATTATTGGCCTGGACACCTCGCATAGCGTTGAATTTATAAAATCATTAAACAAGGCGAAAGACACAACAACCTACAACGCTTATTACGTTTCCATTGCTTATCCTTATGGCAGCAGAACGATCAAAAGCAGCTATAGCCGCATCGACCAATTTACCCGGGAGGCAAAAGAAAACGGTGTAACAATCGCTGGTTCTATTGATGAGCTGCTCAACAATTGTGACGTGGTATTGCTGGAAACCAACGACGGAAACCTGCACCTGGAGCAGGCTACAAAAGTTTTCAGAAGCGGGAAAAAAGTTTTTATCGACAAACCGGTTGCGGGGCAAATGAAAGACGTCATCAGTATCTACCAGCTTGCGAAAAAATACAACACCCCTATGTTTTCAGCATCTTCCTTACGTTATATTGAAAAAGCACAACAGGTGCGCGCCAATACATATGGGAAGGTTTTAGGCGCCACTGCTTTTAGTCCGGCAACAATTGATGCTACCCATACGGATCTGTTCTGGTATGGGATACACGGCGTGGAGTTGCTTTATACGATAATGGGCACAGGATGTGTGAGCGTGCAGCAAACCTCTACTCCTGAGACAGATGTAGTGGTAGGCACTTGGAATGATGGCCGGATCGGCGTCTTTCGCGGCACGCGCAATGGTAAACATGATTACGGGGGCATTGTGCATGCAGAAAAGGCCACGGTGTTTATTGATAAATACGATGGCTATGACCCCTTGCTAAAAGAAATCATCAAATTTTTTGAAACCGGCATCGCACCGGTTGCAGCTGCCGAAACCTTAGAAATTTATGCTTTTATGGACGCGGCAGCCAAAAGCAAAATGAATAAAGGAGACCGTGTGAACCTGCAAAAAATAGTCTTATAATAGCTCATCCAATGTTGTTTACTTAAGTTTTCGGAGAGGATCTTTTATGGCCCCTGCAAAGGACGGTATTCATTGTCTATAACATCTTTTATAAAGTTTGATTGCCAACGCTGTCTCTTCTTTTTATTGATAACTTCATTCTGTTTTGTTTCTTCTCTTACTTTTTTCAGTCGATAAAAAAGTAAGCAAAAAATCTTTTTCCGCCGGAAGGTGAATTCCGCCCCCTTTTTCGAGACCGGGCTGGGGCGGAACCGGTCAACTCTGCGCTTCAGGCCTGGTTATGACGCCTTCCCAATATTCTATCTTTGAAAGATCGCCTGGCGGCGTCAAAACCGCCGTTCCGCTTGATTTGCCCTTTCACTACCCTGCGTAAATCCTTCTAAGTAACCTCAGTTTCAGGAAGTGCGATTGTCTTTTTATCGGGATGTTTTTTTAACAAAAATGGACTGTCAATAGCCTGCAGGATTCAGTGCGCCTATTTCGTCGTTATTTCTGCTGCAATCAAAAACACTAAAAAGAACGCACTCTGAATTCTACTGAAATAATGCCCTTTTACATTTCTTATTCTACATTCCTCGGAATCTTGCGCTTAGTAAACGACATTGATGGCTCATCTTTTAAAGACGCTGTCCAGTACCTGAAAAGCGGCTTTGGTAGCGGCTTCGGGAAAATCGTGCGTAGCATCGGGGAAACAGGTAAACAACGCATCAGAGGCATTATAAAGTTTGTATACTGCACTTATGTTTTTCAATCCGGCTCTTACGCCTGCCACGTTGAAATTTGCATCCCGCAGCGGGGAATTGGTGAAGAATACGCGGGGCGCAATCGTTGCAATGATGTCATCAAAATCAAAAGGGATGCGTTCTGGCTGCAACTGGTATTTTTCCCTCAGTAAGGGCATGTATCTTTTTTGGGCCCAGGGCCCCAGCTTACCACCGTAGCGTTTTTCCATCGCCGGTCCCAGGTCGTAATAAGGGAACAAGGTCCAGCCGCAACTGGCAATGACCACTTTTACTCTTTGATCAAATGCGCCCAGGAATATCGCATTATGCCCTCCAAGTGAATGTCCGATCACTGCAATTTTAGCGGGATCTACCATGGATAGCGACTGTAAATAGTCCACGCAGCGCATATGATCAAAGATGCCCTTCATGGTCCCCGACAGGTACCGGTCTTTGTCAAAATCATAATTAGCCAAATCTCCAAAACTTGGGTAATCCGGCGCCAGTACCACATAGCCGCACTCCGCCAGTTTTTTAGCATAATCCCTGTTGGCCAGCGCGCTGTACCCCGCTACCGATAATTTCCCCAGCTCATCGGTTCCATGCAACGCAATTACAGCCGGGATCTTTTTGCCAGCCGTTTGTTCAAGCGGCAAATACAACAAAGCCGGAAGGTTCTCTCCTTTTGCAACCGTAAACCGGATTGAATATCTCTTGTACCCCTTACCGGTTGTACTGTCTAAAACGTGAACATCAAACGGCGGATTTCTTTTAAGATCAGGCAAGGAGCCCATCGCTTCCTGCATATGGGCCAAAATAGTTTTTCGTTTTTTGTTCCACTGTTCAACCGTTGTAATCTTACTGCCTTTGTATACAAAAGAGGGCCCCGGAGCTTCACTTTTCCTGTGAGCAATGCAGGCGCCTGCAAAGAACAGCACAACTATGATGGGAATACGCCAGGAGTAAATAGAAAACCGCATCTGTTTTTATTTTAGAAAAATCGAATATTTTAGAACCAGATATCAGCCAGCCTGTAATGGGTTTTTAAACCGGATCAGGTCAGCAACAATTTTACCTTCCCGTTCAATACGGGCGATGGTATAAATATATCCGTCCGCACCCACCGCTATTGAATTCACATACGAGGGTCTTCCCCCATCGGCATAGTATACCGGCCCATGATCCTGGTAGTACCCCGACGGAATATGATAGGTGACCAGGTGCAGGTTTTCCGGCCCCCTTGCTGCACCTTTAGCAATGGCATCCACGCCTTTTAACCGTTTTCCGTTTTCGTATACGGGCCCGCCGGTAAGATAGTAAATAGTTTCCTTGTCTGGTCCAAGGGTAAAACCTAAATAGCCATAGCTAAACTGGTCAAACATACCGCTCAATTTCGATGGTATCGATGTTAATCTTGGTCCTACTTGCAGGCAGTTACCAACAGGGTCAAAAACAAAAAGGTAACCTGAATTTCCATGAACGCCGTACACCGTTTTTGATCCGGGATACCAAAAAACTTTTCTCCAGTTATAGGCCATACTGCCCGGCTGTGTAAAATCATATTTCCCAAAATAATCCTTTCTCAGGTCAACACCCTCCACGCAATACAACTGATCCCTTGCAGGGTCATAACAAAAAATATTGCCCTCGGCGGTCGACGCATAGGCACATCCCGTTCGCGGATCTACCACTAAGGAGCGGCATAAGGAGCGAAAGTCTTTTCCGGGGATACCATTCTCTCCATCGCCATTTAGTTTTCTTTTATTTTTTAATACCCCGGTGGTTACATCATAAAAAATAAAATGACCCGTTGGCCAGGTGATACAAAAAATATGCCCCCTGTCGGTATCCATTACCATAGACACCACGCCTTCTCCGTCCGGGATGAGGGCCAGCCGCTCAACAGACCCGGTCTCCAGATCATAGGACAGCAGGTGGCCGCCACGGTACAACCCATATCCCTCAGGCGGGTTACGTGCCATCCGGTCCATTCCGTCGATCAACTCATAATACCCCACATGTGTTGCAAAAAATAACTTCCCCTGGTACTCATAAAACTCCACATGACTTTTGCCCTGGGCAATCGATAACGCGTGGCTCTCGCCACATAGATCTGTAAGGTCGCCGATCAATTGTATGATTCCCGCAGCGGGATCAAAGACAAAAAAACGTCCGGCTACACTATACTTTTCGGATGAAAGAACATAATAGATCTTCCCGTCACTGGCAGCAGTAATGGCATTATAAGTATCGTGTGCATCAGCGAACCCTGAATTAAATATTGCTGCAATAAGCACTTCATTATTAGTTTTTCCGGATGGTTTATGCTCCATGGTTTCTACATATTTCATTCTATTAATACTGTTTTTAATTAATACCGGTTTTATATTCTGCTGTTTACCGCGGCCATTTATCGTCTATAAGCAAAAAAATCAACGGCCATTCATATATTGTCAAGTCAGTTCGTTAACGTACACGCAAAAATAGCCGTATTTGTCAGACATAAAAAAATAATCCTCATTTTTTTATCAATACAGCTTCGAGCTTCCCTGCTGTTGTTCCAACGACGCGGCCGGCCTAGTGTTCATTCGTAGTACCCGATAGCAGTGCAGGATTGTGGGTCATCAGCAAAACAGGCGTCAATAGATGCCGCAGTTGTTGCATTTGTATTGTAAATACTCAAAGGAAACAATGTTAACAACCTGTTAACAAAAATAAATGTGTACGTTAACGGAGATTGTCAAATAGTGTTGTACTTTTCGTGTACGTTACCGACGCATCCATAATTAAACCATCTTATATGAAATTGTCTATGCGCTTGCTTCTTGCATTTTTTTTAGCTGCCTCCTTTAACTATTCCGGCAACGCCCTAAATGCTGCTGTATTTTACCAAAGATTACCGTATATAAAGGGGATTATAAAAGACGACAAGGGGGCGCCATTGGGTGGCGTAACCGTGTCTGTAAAAGGCAACGCAACGGCCGTGCAATCTGGCCCCGACGGTTCGTTTTCCATTGAAGCAAACCCCGGCGCTATATTAGTATTAACCCTTGTTGGATATCAACGGATGGAAATAGCGGCAGCAGCAGGTGCGCCGCAAACCTATACTATGCAATTGCAGGCAACATCCATGGAAGAAGTAGTGGTTACCGCCCTGGGATTGGAAAAAGAAAAACGTACGCTTACCTATAGCACTCAATCGGTAAAAACCAAAGCGCTAACGCAGGCAAGAGATGTGAATCTTGTAAATGCACTTCAGGGTAAGGTCGCCGGGTTAAATATCAGTTCCGGTTCCAGTGGCATCGGATCCGCATCCCGCGTCATCCTCAGGGGTAACCGATCCATTAATGGCAACAGCCAGGCGCTTTATGTGGTAGATGGTATACAGGTAAGCGATATCAGCTACCTGAACCCGGACAACATTGCAAGCATGAATGTGCTGAAGGGAGCAAATGCCGCGGCCCTATACGGCAGCGCCGGGCAAAACGGAGTTATTATCATTGAAACCAAAAAAGGAACTTCCGGAAAATTTGTTAGCCTGAGCAGTACTTATATGATCGCCGAGGCGCAACCTTCTATTCCTTTCCAGGATCAATACGGACAGGGGATCAATGGTATTTATAATAAATCAATTGAAAGTGTATGGGGGCCTAAACTAAAAGATACATTGGTGGATACCTGGTCCTTGGTTCCAGCAAAAGCCGGCACCCAATATCCCTACCTCCCCCAGCCCGGCGTGCGTGACGCCATTTTACGCAGCGGGCATAATTCGGCAACCAATC
>JAGIAQ010000043.1 GCA_017744795.1 Niabella sp.
CTCTTTGATCCATAAACGTACTGCCCGTATTAAAGTGTTGAATAAGAAAGGGTTTGATGCTGCCAATATTTCCATCGGACTTTATGTTTCAGGCAATAATGAAGAAAGGCTTTCCGACCTGAAAGCTACTACTTATAACCTGGACAATGGCGCCGTGCAGCCCACGAAACTGGAGTCTTCCAATATTTTTAAGGAGAAGATCACCCGGAACTGGAGCGCCCGAAAATTCACTTTTCCTAATGTAAAAGAGGGTTCTATTATAGAATATACCTATACCATTGAGTCGGATTTCCTGTTTAACCTCCGGCCCTGGGAGTTCCAGGGAGAGTATCCCCGATTGTATACTCAATACACGGTAAGTATCCCTGAGTTTTTCCAGTACGTGTTTCTATCCCAGGGATATTTTCAATTAAAGAATACGAAAAAAGATTTTTTTAAAACCTATTCTGTTTCCGATGCCAACGGTGCCCAGGCCACCGAGCATTATTCCCTTTCGGGTAATGAAACACAGAACAGCTGGTCGGCTGCCAATGTACCAGCTATAAAGGAGGAGCCCTTTACTTCCACAACGGATAACTATATTGCAAAAGTTGATTTTCAGCTTTCAAAGATCCAGTTTCCCAATAATGTGCCTAAGGATATTATGGGTAACTGGGCCACCACAAGCGAGCAATTATTAAAGCGGGAAGATTTTGGAGAAGGGCTTTCCAAACCCAACAACTGGTTGAGCGACGACCTTAAAAAAGCTACCGCAGGAGCGGCTTCCAGCATTGAGGTGGCAAAGGGTATTTATGCGTTTGTCAGGGATAATTTTACCAAAACCCAAAACAGCGGAATTTATTTGTCTGATAATACAACACTGAAAGATGTGTTCCGGAAAAAAAGCGGCAATATCGCGGAGATTAACCTGTTACTTGTTGCGATGCTTCGCCAGGCGGGAATAATAGCAGACCCTGTTCTGTTAAGCACCCGGAGCCATGGATTTGCCCATCCGTTTTATCCGCTAATGAGCAAATACAACTATACCATTTGCTGTGCAAAAATTGATGGTGAACTTCATTACCTGGACGCCACTCAGTCAATGATGGGCTTCGACCATCTTCCGCTCCAGTGCTATAACGGACCGGCATTTGTAGTAGCCCCCTCGCCTAAAAATATAAGCATTGATCCGGATTCATTAACGGAAGCTAAATCCACGCTGATTTTTGTAACCAATGATTCCACCGGCAAAGGATTGGAGGGGGCTTTTAGTCAGACCCCCGGGTATTACGAATCATTGCAGCTGCGTAATACGCTTGCAACAAAAGAAGTAGCCGAATATTTTAAGGAAACAGAGAAAGGCTATTCGTTCCCGATGAAATTTTCTGACATCCAGGTAGACTCCCTTAAAAAATATGATTACCCTGTTTCGGTTAAATACCAGATGAAAATGGATCTCGGAAAGGAGGATCTTATTTATTTCAGCCCTATGTTCAGCGAGGGGATAAAAACCAATCCTTTTACATCTGCGGAGCGGAATTACCCGGTGGAGATGCCGTACAAAATGTACCGCATCTACGTGTTGAACATGGAAATACCCAAGGGATATAAGGTAGATGAGATGCCCAAATCGGCCCGGGTGAAACTCAATGACAATGAAGGAGTGTTTGAATATATTTCCTCTGTTAATGAAGGACGGATCATGCTGCAAAGCAAAATAGATATCCGGAAAGCAGCCTTCACATCAGAGGACTATCAGTCACTCCGGGATTTTTTTGGATATATTGTTAAAAAACATGGAGAGCAGATCGTTTTAAAGAAAATTAAATAGGGCGACTATGTTACTCCTATGTGGTTTAATTTAAACAACTTCACGATGAAAAAAATGACTGTAGCCCGGTTGCTGCTGTTAGCGTTGCCTTTTTTTTCTATAACTAAAGCAGCAGCGGAGTATCCTTTTAATACGATCCCCGAAGTACTTTTAAAAAAAGCCAGCCTGGTAAAACGGTTGGATGAAACCACCATTACCGTGAAAAATACGGGCAAAGCGGTCTATCACCGGCATTATGCCTACACCATTCTGAATGAGGCGGGGAACGACTTTGCGGGGCTGGCCGTTGGGTACGATCAGTTCCGCATCATTAATGATATTTCGGGAACCCTGTATGCTGCTGATGGGAAAAAGATAAAATCGGTACGGAAAAAAGATATCCAGGATGTTAGCGGCACTGATGGCGCCACGCTTATTACCGATGGTCGCTACAAGGTGTATGATTTTTACTGTAAGGATTATCCTTATACGGTGGAATATGATATTGAGTTTGAAATGAACGGCATTTTTTCCTTTCCTGAGTGGATGCCGCAGAGTAGCCCAAAAGTGGCGGTGGAAAGCAGTAAACTGGTCTTTGAAGTGCCGGATAATTATAAGTTGCGGTACAAAATGTTTCGATATAGCGGGGAACCGGAAATTAAAAAAGACAAAAATAGCAATAGATACACATGGCAAATAAACAGTAAGACAGCTAAGCCAGTTGAATCGTACGCACCCGAGTGGAACCAGCAGGTGACGCGGGTTTTAACAGCTCCGGCTGATTTTGAGATCGGCGGTTACAAAGGCAATATGGACAGCTGGCAGAACTTCGGGAAGTTTATCGCCTCCCTGTATGCGGGCAAAGATGTGCTTCCTGAAGCTGTAAAAACGAGAGTGCAGGAGCTTACCCAAAATTTAAAATCTGACCCTGAAAAAATAGAAACGCTTTATAAGTACATGCAGCAAAATTCCCGGTATATCAGCATTCAGCTGGGCATGGGCGGCTGGCAACCGTTGGATGCCACTTATGTGGCCGAAAAAAAATATGGAGATTGCAAAGCCCTTTCCAATTACATGGTAGCCCTGCTGAGGGCAGCGGGAATTAAGGCTTGTTCTGTGTTGATCAGTGGCGGTGCAGATGATAAGGACATTGTGCCCGACTTCGCCTCCAACCAATTTAATCATGTTATTGTGTGTGTGCCGGGTAAAAAGGATTCTACCTGGCTGGAATGCACCAGTCAAACGGTGGAACCGGGCTATATGGGCAGTTTTACCGGCAACAGGGAGGCATTACTGCTTGATGCAGACAATAGCCGTCTGGTTCGGACGCCCCGGTACGCCAAAGAAGCCAACCTGCAAAACCGGGTAATAGACGCGCAGGTGGATGAAAATGGTACGTTGACGGCATCGGTAATTACGACCAGTACGGGGCTGATGCAGGATGAGCTGCATAGCGTTATTTACGATCTTACGGACGAACAAAAACAGAAAAGACTGCGCAACAATTTTTCGCTGCCCAGTTATGATATTGGTTCCTTTGGTTACACCGAAATTGCAAACAGCAACGTGCCTGCCGTTATAGAAAAAGTGCAGCTGGTGTCAAAAGATTATGCAGCCATTACGGGAAAGCGCCTGTTCATCACCCCTAATATTTTATCAAAACAGTCGGTAAAGCTGAGTGATGACGAAAAAAGAGAAAATGAAATTATTTATGAATATGCTTTCAAAACAACAGATACCGTTGCGATCAGGATCCCAAAAGGGTTTACGATAGAGGCAGCACCGGCCACAGTAACGCTCGATAACGAATTTGGCACCTATTCTATGCATTGCAGTTATAAGGACGGGGTGGTTACGATGATCCGCCGTTACGACCGGAATGCCGGAACCTTTCCTGCCTCAGACTATAATAAAATGGTAACCTTCTACAATGCCGTTTACACTGCAGACCGGGCCAGGATGGTTCTGGTAAAACAGGAAAATTGACGACCGCGTTAACACTTAAGTCCATTTTTGAGCACAGCTTTAAGCGTTACCAGTTGTACTGATCCTGCAAATTCCATTGTTCTGGGTTGCTGCATGATTTAAGGAGGTAACGGAAAATGATCCGCGCAGATTAGCGGTCAAAAAGGTCTCCCGCGGATTTCGCAGACTTTCGCAGAAGAAGGAAGTGTGATCCGCGCCATGCCACCGGCACGGATCTGCGGAAATCTGCGGGCCTAAAAATACTTTTTAATCGTCCCTAATCTTTGTCTCCTTAAATGCTATGGTTTCTACTGAATCTATGTGGTTAAAAAAACCTGGTTGCATAGAATGGAATGGCTTTATACAAACCTTGCCGGCAACGATTGCATAAATAGTATCTTCGCGTTTATTGTTAAGAATTGGTTGTATGAAAATGGACGCCATAACTATTAAAGACATTGCCAGGGCCCTTGGGCTTTCTGCTTCCACGGTTTCCCGCGCGCTCAGGGATAGTCATGAAATTGGTGCAGATACAAAAAAGAAGATCCGGGAATACGCAGAGACCTATAATTACCGCCCCAACCAGGCTGCATTAAGTTTGCGAAAGGGTAAGTCAAAGTCGATCGGCATTATTATTTCCAATATTGCCAACAACTATTTCAGCCAGGTTATTGATGGCGTGGAATCGGTAGCCAATAAAAAGGGCTACAACCTGATTATTACGCAAAGCAAGGATTCTGCCGAGCGGGAAAAAATGATCCTGAGTGATCTTTCTGCCCGGTCAATTGATGGATTGATTGTGTCGCTTGCTGCAGAAACAACAGACTATTCGGTTTTTGAGGAATTGAGCAATATGGGCGTGGCCATTGTTTTTATTGATCGCATTGCAGACACCATCGAAACGCATAAAGTAGTGGCCGATAATTTCAACGGAGCGTACGAGGCCGTGCAGCACCTGGCCGGCAACGGGTTCAAAAAAATAGCATTGATCGCCAATAATAAAAATCTGTCAATATCCAGGGAGCGGATCCAGGGTTGTGTAAAGGCGTTTCAGGAGCTGGGATTGGAACAGCATAAGGATTGGGTCCGTTTCTGTGCTGCGGGTGGGGCCGATCATGATGAGATTGAAAATGTGGTATCGGCATTATTGTCGATGAAGAACAGACCCGATGCGATCCTTACTTTATCGGACACATTGTCTTTAAAAACCCTTCGGATACTGAAAAGCAAAAAGATTGCGATCCCGCAGCAGATGGGGTTAATGGGGTTTTCCAACTTCAATAATGCTGATCTGCTGGATCCCGCACTTTCCGTTATTTACCAGCCCACTTTTGAAATGGGAGCGCTGGCCGCAAAATTGCTGGTTTCGGAAATTGAGAGCAAACGCCCCGCGGCCAAATTTGAAAAGCACATCCTCAAAACCAGGATATTCACCCGTAAAAGCAGTGCCGCTTCACAAAAATAAAACACTTATTTTTGGGGGAATACTCGATCAAACATATAAATAATGAAAGAATCAGCATGTGCCATGATCCATACGATGCGCTGGTATGGACCGAAGGATCCCGTTAGTTTAAGTGATATAAAACAAGCCGGCTGTACCGGGGTGGTAACCGCATTACATCATATTCCGGTAGGTGCTATTTGGGAAGTGTCTGAAATAAAAAAAAGAAAAAATGAGGTGGCCGCAGCCGGGCTCACCTGGGAGGTAATTGAAAGTCTTCCGGTGCATGAGGATATTAAAAAGCAGAACGGGGCTTTTGAGCAATACATCGAAAATTATAAACAAAGCCTTAAGAATATTGCTGCATGTGGCTTACAGGTGGTTACCTATAATTTTATGCCCATTTTGGACTGGATGCGTACAGACATTACTTATACAGTTGCCGACGGCAGCAAGGCGCTGCGGTTTGAAAAATCGGCTTTCATTGCTTTTGATGTGTACCTGCTAAAACGGCCGGACGCGGAGAAAGATTATACTGCGGAAGAGCTGCAAAAGGCCAAAGCCACCGTTGAACAGTTGAGCGATGAAGAGAAGGAAATGCTGTATCGCAATACGTTACTGGGGCTTCCCGGAAGCGAAGAGCGGTTTACAGAGGCGGAGATCCTTGCGGCCTTAAAAACCTATGAGCATATTGACGCTAAAAAATTGAAGGAGCATTTGTTTTATTTCCTGCAACAGGTGGTTCCGGTAGCGGAAGCACTGGGGCTAAAAATGGCCATTCATCCGGATGATCCTCCTTTTCCTATTTTGGGATTGCCAAGAATTGTAAGTACTGAAGCCGACGCCCGGGAGCTCATCAACGCGGCGCCATCAAAGGCCAACGGGCTGTGCTTTTGCACGGGATCCTACGGCGTGCGGGCCGACAATGATTTGCCGGGGATGGCGCAGCGGCTGGGGGAACATATCCATTTTTTACATTTGAGGAGCACCAGGCGGGATGCCGACGGCAACTTTTTTGAAGCAGATCATTTGGACGGAGATGTGGACATGTATGCGGTGGTAAAGGAGCTGGTAAAAGTAATGCGGCAAAGGAATGTTTCGATACACATGCGTCCGGATCATGGTCACCAGATGCTGGATGATCTTAATAAAACGACCTATCCCGGCTATTCGGCCATTGGCCGTTTGCGGGGCCTGGCAGAGTTGCGCGGGCTGGAACTGGGTATACAGCGAAGCCTGTGATCCGGTTCTTATATCTTTTAAAGAGGAGGACTTTCGCTCAATTGTATGAAAGCTTTTTTACTGGAGGATGATACCGTCCTGTCATCGGAAATTACTTTCTATCTTCAAAATCATGGAATTGAATGTAGAACGGTGGCCGACGGGAAGACTTATCTGGACCGCATTTCAGATGAGCACAGTGATGTTTATATTTTAGATATCAATGTGCCGTATGTTAATGGTTTGGATGTGTGTAAAAAGATCAGGGAGCAGGATGCCCAAACCCCCATTATTATTATTTCCGCTTACGATGATATTGTTGAAAAGAAGGAAGCCTTTCTGCGCAATGCCGATGATTACCTGGTGAAGCCATTCGTCCTGGAAGAGCTTTTATTAAGAATTCACTCACGGTTGCGGGTAGCAGGCGCCCGGCAGGAAGCTCCGGACAAAATTACGATTGAAGACCTTGAGATATTTCCTGATGAATACAAGGTGTTTCGCGGCGGAACGGAAATAAAACTAACGCAAAAGGAGTTTCAGCTCCTGGTGTTGTTAGCAAAAGCAAATGGGCGCACGCTATCCAAGCAATATATTTCTGATGAGGTTTGGCAAAACCAGTTTCAGACCACGCACAATACTATTGAGGTGTATATTAATTTTCTACGCAAAAAAATAGACCGGCAATTTGACGTTAAATTAATTCACACCCGGTCGGGATTTGGCTATTTTTTAAAACCATTGTAATGACATTAAAACGAAGGATCGCCCTTAGCTGGAGTTTGGCCTACTCGCTGCTGTTCGGCCTTCTTATGATCATTATCTATTTTGCTTTTTATGATTTCCGGCGGGATGAATTCCGGCAGAATCTGAAAGATAAATCGATGGTAACGGCCCATTTCATTGCCAAAACACCCGATTTTCTTACGGGTGTGCCAAAATTCCTCAGCGAATCGGATGATGGGTTGTATAAGGAGGAAATTTTGATCTTCAACCCTGAGAAAAAGCTGATCTATAGTACCATTAAAGATACAAGCGTTTCGTGGGATGATAATATCCTGCAGCGGCTCGACAGGAACAATGAGATCTATGTTGAAAACACGACACCCGAGTATTTTGGCATTGCGCCGGTTATCGACGGTAAAAAATTTTATATCCTCACCAGTGCAGAGGACGTCAACGGGCGCTCAAAGCTGCGGTTCCTGGGCTATATTCTATTGATTACCTACCTGGTGAGCACGGCTGTTGTTTGGCTTAGCAGTTATTTTGTGGTGCAGCGGCTTTTAAAACCGCTGGACGAATTGACGGGACAGATAACCGATATAACCGCCCATAACCTGACGGAACAACTCCCCGTAACGAATTCAAACGATGAAATAGCCCTCCTTGCACGGTCATTTAACACAATGATGGGCCGCATCAACGATGTATTTCAGTCGCAGAAAGATTTTACTTCCAGTGCCGCGCATGAGATCCGTACACCCCTGACCCGTATAGCCTTCCAGCTGGAGAACCTGGGCTATAGGAACGAAGATGCCGCTCGCACAAAAAATACGGTCGGCAATGTGATCAAAGATGTGCATCAATTGTCGGACCTCACAAAATCATTGATGCTGCTATCAAAATTCGACAAAGAGAATATCAGCAGCATTTATGAGAGCGAACGCATCGATGAGATTATTTTCACCGCATACGAACAGGTGTTGAAAACCGATCCCAAGTTATTAATGGATTTTACGATCATCCCTGAAGTAGGAAAAGATCCCGATCTTCTGGTAAGCGGTGTGCGATCGCTTTTAGAGATTGTTTTTGTCAACCTGCTAAAAAACGCTGCGATCTACTCATCAAGTCCGGCGGTAATTGTTGCCATTAATGAAAGAGATACATTAATGGAGGTTAACGTTACCAGCCACGGAGCATTGATCTCTCCCGAAGAACAGGCCCGTATTTTTGATCCTTTTATGCGGGGCTCCAATACCCAAAACACAACGGGCTCAGGATTGGGATTGCGTATTGTTAAACGCATCATCGAATATCACAAAGGACAGATCCGGTATATTCCAGCGCCGCCGGATGAAAATACTTTCAGGGTTACATTTCCGGTTTTGTAAGTTTAAATGAATGCGGCCTTCGGCTAAGCACATTTGTCGCAACAGTCGCACATGTCCCACCAGACAGCTTGTGGGACATGTGCGACCGCAACTCCCTTACTAAAATCTTAACCGTTTAAGCTTATTTTAAGCTAAACTTAAGCCCGCTTTAAGATGTAACAGGCAGCTTTGTTAAAATGTTCGGACAATGAAGGGTGTATTTCTTTTTATAATACTGATAGGGTGTGGAGCAGCTTTTGGCCAGGATCAGATGACACTGGAAAATTGCGAAGCCGCATTCATGAAAAATAACCTGGCGCTTCTGGCGCAGCAATATAATATAAGCGAAGCCGATGCGGATATCATGCAGGCGAAAATATGGGATCTGCCGCAGGCAAGCTACCAAACGAATATCTACAACCCTGAAGATAAAAAAGTGTTGGAGGTTACAAAGGCCAACAGTCTCGGTATTCAGCAATTGCTTTATTTGGGCGGTAAAAAAAAGTATGAAGTGGAGTACGCCCGAAGCAATAAAGAGCTGGCCAAACTACAATTCAATCAATTGCTGACAGAATTAAAAACACAGCTGTACGAAACCTACTATACACTTTACTTTGAGGAAAAAAAGCTGATCGATATTAATACCCAGCTGAACTACATGACGGACCTTTTGGAAGCGTACAAGATACAAACGGCCAAAGGAAATACTTCGTTAAAAGAACAGGTGCGCCTGCAGTCTATGGTGGTTCAGTTGAACAATGATAAGATCGAAATCATTAATACCATATTGCAGCAGCAGCAATTGTTAAAAACCTTTACAGGGCTCTCCGCCAATATTAAAACCAAATTATCTGAGGCAGACGCCAACCATTTACTGAAGCAGCAGCCCTTGCTGCCTTTGGAGGAGATTGAAAAAAGTGCTTTGGCCAATAACGCGGATTACCTGTATTCGTTAAAAGATATCGAAGCCAATAAGGTGAATCTGAACTGGCAACGATCGCAGAACGTTCCGGATCTTACTGTGGGCGGCCAATGGACCCAGCTGGGCGGCGCTTATAAAAATGAAGTGGACCTTACGGTAGGCATTCCTATACCGCTTTGGAAACGCAATAAAGGAAATGTGCTAAAGGCCCAGTACCAGATCAAAGAAAGCGAGGCCAACAGTGACCTGAAAAAACTGAACCTGCAAACAACGGTGGAGCTGGCTTACCATACCTGGCGGAACCATTATGATCAATACGCTGCTGTGAAGGCGGAGGATATAGACAATTTGCAAACCGTGCATTCCGGCATGCTTTCCAATTTTCGCAAGGGCAATGTGAACCTGGTGGATTTTACTGATTTCATGGACAGCTATCGCCAAACGATCCTTCAGTTATACGAAATGAAAAAACAAATCATGATTTCGGCCGAGGAGCTGGAACGCTTAACGCAATCAAAAATATTTTAATGATGAACAGGAAACAGATCGCATCCGTTTTTTTTGTGGTAATGCTGGCTGCTTGTGGTACCAACGAGCCCAAAAAAGAGCAGAACATTGTAAAGGGGTTTGAGCTAAGCGATGTAATGATGAAAACCACTACTACTGCTGAAGCGCATAAACAGCCGGTGGAGACAGTAATGAACTTTTTTGGAAAGATCTCTGCAGATAAAAATCACTATATAGATGTATTTCCTCTGGTGGGCGGCAACGTGATCAGCGTAAATGCCGAGCTGGGTGATTATGTAAAGAAAGGGCAGGTGCTGGCAACCATTCGCAGTACGGAAATGGCAGGATTTCAAAAAGATCTGAGCGATGCCAAAACAGACCTTGTCGTAGCGCAAAATAACCTGCGGGTGGCGCAGGAAATGTATGCCGGAAAATTGAGTACAGAAAAGGAAGTACTGGAAGCAAAAAGCCAGGTAACAAAAGCGGAGGATCAGTTAAAAAGAGCAACGGCAGTAGGCGCGATCTATAATATCCGCAATGGGAATCTTTACTCGGTGATGGCTCCCATCAGCGGGTATATTGTTCAAAAGAATATTAATAAGGACATGCAGCTGCGGAGCGACCGCACCGACAATATTTTTGATGTGGCCAATACAACGGATGTGTGGGCTATTGTAAACGTAAATGAGGCCGACATCGACAAGATTGCTTTGGGGATGAAAGCAGAGGTAGCCACCTTAAGCTATCCGGATAAAAAATTTTATGGTAAAATCGATAAGATCTTTAAAATTATAGATCCCCAGACCAATGCTATGCAGGCCCGGGTGGTGTTGAGCAATTCCCAGGGTCTTTTAATCCCCGAAAGTAAAGCTACGATCAAAATATACAATACCGAAGCCAGTTCGGCCATCGCTATCCCTTCCCGGGCAGTGATTTTTGACAATAACCGGAATTACATCATTCAGTTTATCTCTCAAAGCAATTTAAAAGTAAAGGAAATAAAACTGCTGAAACAAACCGGGGATACTACCTATGTTTCAGAAGGGCTGGAGGAAGGAGATAAAGTGGTGACCAATAATCAGCTGATGATCTATCGCTCGCTGAATAATTAGGAAGCTTAAAAAAACAGGCGGATCATACAACAGATTTTTAAAAAGCGTTAACAGATGAACAAATTTATAAAAGGAATATTAACCTTCTCTCTTAAAAATAAAGTATTCACTTTTATTTGGGTGGGCATACTGGCAATTGCCGGGTTCATCAGTTTTAAAAATATGCCTATTGAGGCCTTCCCGGATGTAACCAATACGCAGATCGTCATTATTACTCAATGGAACGGTAGAAGCGCAGAGGAGGTAGAGCGTTTTGTAACCACGCCGCTTGAGCTGGCCATGAGCCCGGTGCAAAAGAAAACGAGCGTGCGCAGTACTACCATGTTTGGACTGTCCATTGTAAAAATTATTTTTGACGACGGGGTAGAGGATATGATTGCCCGCAACCAGGTCAATAACCAGCTGCGCTCCGTGAACCTCCCCGATGGGGTAAGTCCGGAAGTGCAGCCCCCCTACGGACCAACAGGAGAGATCTACCGCTACATCTTAAAGAGCCCGAAACGGGACTCGCGGGACCTGCTGACCCTGCAAAACTGGGTGGTGGACCGCGCTTTGCGGGGGGTACCGGGTGTGGCAGACATTAACGTTTTTGGCGGCCAGGATAAAGTATATGAATTAAGCATTGATCCGCGCAAGCTGGATAAATACAACCTCACCCCTTTGCAGGTATACGATGCCGTTGCTAAAAGCAATCTGAATGTAGGGGGAGATGTTATTGAAAAAAATGGCCAGTCCTATGTGGTTCGGGGTATCGGGTTGCTTACAAACATCGATGAGATTGGAGATGTGACCGTACAAACGGATAATGGTAATCCTATTCTGGTACGCAATATTGCGGACGTAAAAGAAAGTTCCCTGCCGCGTGTGGGACAGGCAGGGCTAGATAGTGTGAGCGACGTGGTACAGGGAATCGTGGTGATGCGTAAAGGTGAGAATCCGCGGGAAGTATTGAAAGGCGTGAAGGATAAAGTAAATGAACTGAATACCAAAATACTTCCTAAAGACGTAAAACTGGAAACCTTTTACGACCGCGATAACCTGATGGATTTTACCACGCACACCGTATTGCATAACCTTGTAGAGGGAATCGTTTTTGTAACGGTGATCGTGTTCCTGTTTATGGCAGACTGGCGTACCACGCTGATCGTGTCCATTATTATACCGCTGGCCCTGCTCTTTGCCTTCCTCTGTTTGAAAGTCGCGGGCATGAGCGCTAACCTGCTTTCATTGGGGGCTGTAGACTTTGGGATCATCATTGATGGGGCGGTGGTAATGGTGGAGGGCGTCTTCGTAATGCTCGATCATAAGGCCAGGCAATACGGGATGGAAAAATTTAATAAATTGGCAAAAGCAGGCTGGATCCGGCAAACCGGCACCGGCCTGGGCAAGGCTATCTTTTTCTCGAAGCTGATCATCATTACTTCGCTCATTCCCATCTTTTCTTTCCAAAAGGTGGAAGGGAAAATGTTCTCTCCCCTTGCGTATACACTGGGTTTTGCGCTTATGGGCGCTTTGTTGTTTACACTAACCCTGGTACCGGTGCTTTCACATATCCTCCTCAATAAAAATGTAAAGGAGAAGCACAATGTGTTCGTAGAGTTCTGGGACCGGATTGTAGAAAAAGGTTTCCGCTTCACTTTTCGAAATAAACGGTTAAGTCTGCTGGTGGCAGTAGCCTTCCTGGGCATAACCTTATTTTCAGCAACGTTTCTTGGAACCGAATTTTTGCCGCAGCTAAATGAAGGCTCATTATGGGTTACGGCGGAAATGCCCATGAGCACCTCGCTGCGCGAATCAATGAAAACAACGGATGAACTAAAAAATGTGATCCGGAGTTTTCCTGAGGTTACCGGTGTGCTTTCTCAAACAGGGAGAAGTAACGACGGAACCGACCCGAACGGTTTTGGCTTTGTGCAGTTTGCCGTAAACCTGAAGCCCAAGGAAGAATGGAAGCGTAAGATAACAATGGATAAGCTGATTGAGGAAATGGATGGAAAACTAAAAAAATACCAGGGGATCACCTTTAATTATTCGCAACCCATTTCTGATAACGTGGCAGAAGCAGTGGCCGGGTTTAAGGCAGAGAACGGAATTAAAATTTATGGAGATAACCTTGAAACACTCGACGGGTTGGCGGAACAGGTGCTGGAAAAAATAAAAGCCGTTCCGGGCGTAAAAGAGCCGGGCATTATCAAGAATATTGGTCAGCCGGAAGTTAGCGTGATGCTGGATCGTAATAAAATGGCGGCTTACGGTGTACAGCCGGCAGACGCGCAAGCCGTGCTGGAGATGGCTTTTGGCGGAAAAACAGCAACGGAAATGTTCGAGGGCGAACGTAAATTCGGCATCCGGCTGCGGTATGCTCCCGAGTACCGGAAAAACGAGGAGGATATAGCACGATTGATGGTGCCCAACCAGGATGGTACAAAAATTCCGCTAATAGAGATCGCCTCTATTGTAAAAGATAATGGCGCGGCTTTCATTTACCGCGATAATATCAAACGCTATATCGGGGTAAAGTTCTCTATTCGCGACAGGGACCTCGGCAGCACGATTGCTGAAGCCCAACAAAAAGTAGCAACATTGAAAATACCCGATGGCTACAGCATCGGATGGACGGGGCAGTTTGAGAACCAGGTACGCGCATCGCACCGGCTGGCGCAGGTGGTACCTATCAGTATAATAATGATCTTTTTCCTCTTATTTATCCTTTTTGGAAATATGAAAGATTCGCTGCTGGTACTGGCAAACGTTCCCTTTGCGCTCATCGGGGGTATTATTGCGCTGCACCTTACGCGGATGAACTTCGGTATTTCTGCCGGTGTTGGATTCATTGCCTTGTTCGGGATCTGTATTCAAAACGGTGTAATCCTGATCTCCGAATTTCATGCCAATATAAAAGCAAATATGCACATTAATTACGCGATACTGCAAGGCGTAAAAGTGCGTACCCGACCGGTGGTGATGACGGCCTTAATGGCATCCATCGGGTTGTTGCCCGCAGCTTTATCAACAGGTATCGGTTCTGAATCCCAAAAGCCGCTGGCGATCGTGATCATCGGGGGTTTAATAACCGCAACGGTTTTAACACTGCTGATCTTCCCGATCATCTTCTGGATCTTTAACCGCACAAAAAAAGAAGCGATACGATAAAATTTTGTTAAAATAAAAAATATTCCTATATTCATTGTGCAAAACTTACGCAATGAAAAATATCAATTTGCTAACGCTTATTTTATTTGGGTGCTTATTATTAACTGCCTGCCGTAGAGATATTACGGAACACGTTCAATCGATTGATGCAAATCAGGTGCGAAAATGGCTGCATGAAAATGGTGGCCGGTATAAAAATGAAACGGTCAGTGTTAAGAACGCTGAAGGTGCTGTTGTGCAGGGAACGCTGAACTGGACTAAGGCCCGCCAGTACAACTGGGAGGGGCGCGATTATATTGACGTTCCATTTTTATTTCAGCAGTACGGGGTGTTGATGCCCGGCAACGCATCTCGGGGGCCCGCTGCTTTTAACATGGTTATTCGAAGGACTGGGAAAGGCGGTTTTGAGGGGGCCCTGCGTACCACTTCGTATAATGCCCCGGTGGAGCGGTTAACAAGGGGTGATACCATTACTTCGATTATTGATGATTATACATTAATTACCGGTGAAAAAGCCAACCTGTGGCAACGGGATGCCGATAATAAACATCTTGACATTGTGTACCGGGCAGACCTTACTGCGCAGGATGCCGCCAATTTAAGACTGGCTGCTGCAATGGACAAACAACACATGAAACGAAATGGTAACGGTATATTAAGCGGAAAGCTCCTTATGCTGGGAGAAACGGCCTGTAATACTTCTTTTGTTACGGGGTGGGAGTACTATTGCTATACGGACGCCAGTTACAACCCGCCCCCGGGGGAATTGGCACAGGTCATATGTGTTAGTGTGCCTTACAGTTACTATATAACCACCTGTCAGCCGGCACCACCCCGCCGCCGCCGGGAAAGACCCCTTGCGATGAGTTAAAAAAACTGGGAGCGGATGCAACGTATAAACAGAATCTTTTAGAACTGGCCGGGAAAACCAATCTGAAGGAGGAAAGCGGCTATAGCCAGAACAAGGACGGCAGCTATAATGCGCTGACCCCATCTGCCTCCACCGAAAGCTCCGATGGGATGTACGCGCCGGTGGATGATAATACGCAGGGTTTTATGCACGATCACCTGGATGATTATGAAACAGGAGACACTAATGCTGACGGCGATCCTGTCATAAGACAACCAATACGAATATTCTCCCCTGCGGATGTAGATAAGTTTATGCAGATTTTAGACAGGAACAAGAATGACGGTAATAATTTTTCTCAATATTATAGCACCTTGGTTACCAGTACTGGCACTTATACCCTCAAATTCAGCGGTGCTGCTTCCGAAATAAAAACAGGCTTCCAGGGGCCGACCTGGGGGGGCAAGTTTATTCATTATTTTGCCAAGGCAAAAGGGAATAATGATATGAGCAAGTTTCTGCGTTTTGTGCGGGATGAAATGAAGATCACCGGCCTGGAATTGTACGAAATAAAAAAAGGCGGCATCCTTGCCAACAGGGTGCAGTTAAACCCGGATAATGAAAATCGCGTCACTTCTACTCCCTGTGCAGGAGGGGTTAGTTAAGTAATATATGCGTATAAATAAAAATAATAGCAAATGAAAAAAGTTATATTAATAATACAGATTCTGACTATGGTAGTTTCGTCAAATGCACAGAGAACCATTTCTCTTGATTCTGCCTATAATTATTGGCGCAACCCCAATGGCTTTCCAGATGATGTAACGTACGTAAAAGATGTCGATAATAAGCTGGATCGATTTGTGGGTATCTGGAAAGGGTTTGCCAGGGGACGCAGTTATGAGCTACATTTTACCAAGATTACTACCGTGCCTAAAGATACTAATGAAATAAAATGGGACCAGCTCGTTGGTAAGGTGTTGATAAAAGATTCAGTAACTGGTACAGTGATCTATAATAGCTTAGATAGCTCTGGAATGAATTTTACAGGGTTTACTTTCAAACGCAATCAGTATAACATGTCTTTTACTGAAAATACAGAATGTGGTGATGGAGGAGATGTTTTTATAATGACTGTTCCTGGCAATAATAATAAGCTCTGGTTTTACATTGTGAATGATGCTGATCTTTTAACTCCTTCGGACTGCCCGGGCGGCTTGGAAAATTACAGGCCGTTATTTCCCTTTAAAAAAGCCATATATTTTGATCGACAATGAAACAGCTGTTTTTTTCATTATTGCTGACGGTGATTTGAGTTGGAGCCAATGCGCAGCGGACCATTTCATTAAATGAAGCTAATAATTATTTGCACTCATCTGATGGATTTCCAGATGATATAAGCTATGTAAAGGATATTGATTATAAGCTGGATGCGTTTGTAGGGATTTGGAAAGGGTTCGCCAAAGGGCGCAGTTATGAGCTGCATTTTACCAAGATTACAACCGTTCCCAAAGATACCAGTGAGATAAAATGGGATCAGATTGTCGGGACAGTATTAATAAAAGATTCAGCAACAGGTACAGTAATCTATAATAGCGCTGACAGCTCATTTGCCAGGCTCACGGGCTCAACTTTTAGGTACAATACTTATAATATGTCGTTTATTGAGAATACGGAATGTGGCGATGGAGGTGATGTTTTCTTGGACTTAAAGAAAGACAACCCTAATTTATTAAGATTTTATATAATAAGTGACGCAGATCTTTTAAGTGATGCTGACTGTCCGGGAGGATTAGCAAATTATCGGCCTTTGTTTCCCTTTAAGAGGAATATATTATTTACCCGGCAATGAAATAGTTATTTTTTTTCTGTACCGCTGAAAAGTGAAACCTAACGGTCCGGCCGACCGGGCTATAAATATGGGTCTTTCACCTTTCACAATTCACTTAGCCCCTGGTTGAAGCAATATTTTTTATTCTTCCCATTCCCCCAGTCCCTGTCTTACCAATACCAGTTCTTCACCCGTGGCATCAATTACTGTTGAGGGGATCATACCGCCAATGCCGCCATCAACTACAATGTCTACGACGTTTTGGTATTTATCATGAATGATCTCGGGGTCGGTATAATCCTCCACCAGCTCGCCGGGCAGGGTGGTACTTAAAATGGGATGACCCAATTCTTCGATCAGCGCCATCGTGATCTTATTGTCGGGCACACGAATACCCACTGTCGATTTTTTACTGTGTAATATTTTAGGTACCTGTTTGCTGGCTTCCAATATAAAGGTGTAAGGGCCTGGAAGATATTCCTTCATCGTTCTGAAGGTGCTGTTGGAGAGCTGCTTTGCAAAATCACTCAGGTGGCTGAGGTTGGAACATACGAAGGATAACTGTGCTTTTTTGGGGTCGATCTGTTTGATCCAGGCAATACGCTCGATGGCTTTTGTTTGAAAAATATCGCAACCCAGTCCATAGATCGTGTCCGTTGGGTAAACAACAATGCCGCCGTTTCTTAAACAATCAGCTACCTGTTTGATCAGCCTGGGCTGTGGGTCTTTGGGATGGATGGATATTAGCATAGTAAAAGGTACTACAAATATCGGTTGAAAAGTTGATTGGTTTATAGGTTAACAAGGCTTGTTACGGAGCCCCCCTGTCAACCTGTTAACTTTTAAACGTGTCAACTGCTACTGTATGGTCCATACTTCCTTTCCCCGCAACAACGCATCCAGATCCGGTGCTTTCCGCGCCAGGGCGTCTTCCAGTTGCAGTGCCATCATTTCTTCATAGCAGGGACGGTCCGTTTCATAAAACACGCCAAAGGGCCGTGGTAAATGATCTTCCAGCGCAGGGTTGTCAAAAATTCGGGTTAATAACTGGGCCTTAAAAATATCTCTTTCATCGTGTATCCAAAGATCGTCGGCGCTAAATCCTTCACCCAGAGTTACCACCTGCGGTTTAAAACCATCCAGGCGAATGCCTTTATTGCCATCGGCGCCAAAGATCAGGGGCTTGCCATGCTCCACAAAAATGGTTTCTTCCACTTTGCTCCCTTTCTCTGTAAACACTTCAAAAGCACCGTCATTGAAAATATTACAGTTCTGGTAGATCTCAAGGAAAGAAGCGCCCTTGTGCTGGTGCGTCCGGATCAGCATCGCCTGCAGGTGCTTGGGATCGCGGTCCATGGTGCGGGCAATAAAACTCGCATCTGCACCCAGGGCCAATGCCAGCGGATTAAACGGATGGTCAATGCTGCCAAATGGTGTGGACTTTGTGATCTTATTTTCTTCTGAAGTAGGAGAGTATTGTCCTTTGGTTAACCCATAGATCTGGTTATTGAATAACAGGATATTCACATCAAAATTCCGGCGCAGCAAGTGAATGGTATGGTTGCCGCCAATACTTAAACCGTCGCCATCGCCGGTAACGATCCAGACGCTTAATTCAGGTCTTGACGCTTTTAACCCCGAGGCAATAGCCGTGGCACGACCATGGATGGAATGCATACCATAAGTGTTCATATAATAAGGAAAACGGCTGCTGCACCCGATCCCGGATATAAAAACAATATTTTCTTTGGGTATGTTCAGGCCCGGCATTACCCGTTGCACCTGGGCTAATATGGAATAGTCGCCACAGCCGGGGCACCAGCGCACTTCCTGGTCGGTTGCAAAATCTTTGGCTGTTAAGGCGTTTGTTAAAACTTCAGACATCTGCTAAAAAATAATTGTGCAAAGGTAGTTATTCTGTGCCATTAATGGTTGCAGCAATGTTAGTGCTAACAAGTGTTCCTTGAACGTAAGTGGTTGGCGCTCTTTATTTCATAAAAAGCGCTATCTTGTCATTAAATTGTAAAAAACCGAGTTTATGCCGCACAAAAAAATTATGGTAGCCCTTCTGGCACTGTTTGGGGTCTTTTCAATAGGGATTTCCTATTCATTTTATACGCCTCCCCACAATTTAAAGGTGTTACCACAGGATATCACACATGAAAAGCTGGATAGTATTATGCATGGGTTCAATACTTCGCTGGGGGTTAAATGTGATTTTTGTCATGCTAAAAACAAAAACGGGGATCGGCTTGATTTTGCTTCTGACGACAATCCGGCAAAAGATGTGGCCCGCAAGATGCTGCGCATGACCATCGACATTAATAAAAATTATTTTCTTACGGATTCAACCATCCCACCTGCTTACTTAAATACGGTAACCTGCAATACCTGTCATAAGGGCGATGCGTATCCTGCAAAATAACAGCCGGCTGTAATTACTGTTGCAGCCTGTTTTTAAACAAGTGGCGTCTCACCTGTTGATAGTAGTACTGTGGCACAAGTGTGCGACGCAACCCACGTTGATAGTAGTACAGGAGCCGGGAACCTGATCATTGGAATTATTTAAATAACCTGATATCATTATGAGCAAACGGCCTTTAGCATATCTATTCCTGTTTTTCTTTGCATCCATCCTCTTTGTTTCCTGCGGGGAAGCCAACAAAAACAACCGGTTAACGAAAGAAGAGGAAGCGCAGGGCTGGGCGCTGTTGTTTGACGGGCAATCAGCGAAAGGCTGGCACCTGTACAACAAAAAAAATACTACGGCGGGGTGGATCGTAAAAGAGGGTGCGCTGGCGGTAGATACGGTAAATAAAACAGAGGTGAACGACCTGGTAAGCGACAGGGAATTTAAAAACTTTGAACTGCAATTTGAATGGAAACTGTCTAAGAACGGAAACAGTGGCGTATTTATAAATGTTTTGGAGCGACCGGATCTTACCACGGCATGGGCCTCGGGGCCAGAATATCAATTGCTGGATCCTGCTCATATCGATAATGCCAACCCCGTGAAAAGAGCCGGTACCTTGTTCGCGATTGATTCGCAAAAAAATAAAGTGATGGCTAACCCTTCCGGAGCATGGAACCATTCCAGGATAAAACAGGTGGATGGCAAGGTTGAGTTTTATTTGAACGGTGTGCTTACCGTGCAGGAAGATCTGGGTTCGGCAGCCTGGCAGGATTCGGTGGCGCGTACACATTTCAAAAAATTCCCGGAATTCGGCAAGCGCACCAGCGGGCATATTGCTCTGCAGGACTGGGCAAGTGGCATTGCTTTCCGGAATATAAAAATTAAGGAATTGTAATTGCCTGTTTTTTATCGCTAAAAGCGATAGAATAGAGCATCGAGACTTCAAGTCTCGATGAGCGTTAAAAAATTTCATCAAAAAATAGCAGCCTGTATGCCCGGTTGAAGAGCGCGGGCATAATATTTGTGTACCTTTGCGGAACTGCGTCTGGTTGCAAAAATTTCTCTATGAAATACCACCCGAGCGCCCCTATTCAACTAAACTGAAATATTTTATATGAAGAACCATTTACTTGTATCTAAATGCACCTGCGTTTTTTTAGCATTGTTTTTATTTCATTCCGCTGATGCCCAGTTTTCGGGCGTGCTGGGAAAGGCAAAGGATAAACTGGAACAGAAGGCCCGCACTGCGGTCGATAAAGGGTTGCAGGGGACCTCGTCAGCAACTGAAAGTAGCACTACCGGCAACGCGACCGGGAAAAAACGCATCAGTATGACCGGCGGTTTTGATTTTAAAGCCGGCGATTCGGTATTGTTTAAAAGCAATTTTGAAAAATTGGCAGCGGGTGCTATGCCCGGTAACTGGAAGACCAATGGAAGCGGGCAACTGGTAAAGTCTGGCGACATTGCCGGAACCTGGCTGGAACTGCACAACGGAGCTACCTATAAACTAAACCAAAATTATAAATTGCCACAACGGTTTACTATCGAGTTTGATTTATTGACCAGCTGCGATAAGATCAGGGATATCAGCCCTGTTGCTTTTGGCTTTGCTGACAATAACAGTGTTGCAGGGTTTAATGAAGGAGATATTGCCCATACCCAGCTCGAATTTTATAATAAGGATCAGATCTCCAGTTTTGCCGGCCCCGTAAATAAATCGTACTATACCAATTTTGATCTTTCTCCCTTTGCGAATGCGCCCCTGCATATATCTATTTCGGTGGACGGTGAGCAAATGAAAGTATATCTTGATAAAACGAAAGTGCTGGACTCAAAAATGTTCCGTGAGAATGCTTCCAGATACTTTTTCATCAGTGCCCCTATAAGCGCAGAAAATGACGCGAAGGTTTATTTTAGTAATGTGGTGATTGCCAAATAACCAATATCATAAAATCTCAACTTCTTCCGGGATCACAAAAAGCAGGGTACAACCTGTTGCTGTGGTAACAGAATGTTTGAAATTAGGCGGGGTATACAAATAATCGCCTTGTTGCAGGGTGACCTCTTCCAGGATGGCTGCGCCCTGCAATACATAGATCTCTTCTCCACCGGGATGATTGTGATAAGGATAGCTGGCGCCCGGCTCAAATTTGAGTAGGATAGTGGTTGACCGTTGTTTTATTTCATCATAATGCAGGGAGATCACAGAAATGCCTTTATAATGAATGCTTTTTTCAATAAGAGGTTGCCAGTTTTTGTTGTTACGAACGATGTAATCGTTGATGTTTGTACTGTTCATTTTTAAAAATTATTTAGTTAATAGTTGATCGATACTGTATTTGTAAGAGGGCATTGTTGCCAGTAAAAAAGCTCCTGCGCTAAAGGCAAATACCGAATAATCCATTGGTTCTTTTATGCCGGATGAAATACTCATGGCTATCGCAAACAATAAAGTAAGCAACCCTGCAGCCGTTGCTGCGTAATTTGTTTTATACCCTGCAAGCAATAAAACACCCAGCGTTGTTTCCAGCACGGTGCTTATTACGGCAATGGCTAAAACCCAGTTTTTTGGAACGAATGCATTTACCCGTGCCGTATAAGAAACAAAGGCGCTCCAGCCGGATGATTGTTTGCCCCATACCCCCAGCCGGCTGGCTACCGCAGAAAGGAACCCGGAGGCTAGTGCCAAACGCAGAAAAAGCGCTGCGCTGCTCTGACTGATTTTCATTGTGTTGTTGTTTATTAATGAATTATTATCACAACACAAAGATGGCAACGGGCACTGCTTTAAAGAATAGAGAATCCTGAGAAAAACATGTAAAATTTATAAGGAGTATTGCTCCTTATATTGTTTGGGCGAAAGCTTTGTATGTTTTTTGAAAAAGTTGGAAAAATAGAACGGGTCGTTAAAGCCCAGTTTATAGGCAACTTCTTTTACCGATAAATTTTCGTAGGTGAGCAACCGTTTCGCTTCTGAGGCAATGAGCCCGTAAATCACATGCTGGGCTGTTTTGCCGGCATGCAGTTTTGCCTGTTCGTTCAGCTTTGCTTCTGTAGTGTTCAGCAGCCGGGCAAAAGTTGATAAAGGATAATTATGTTCAAAATTAGCTCTTACGGCTTCCAGAAATTTCAGGAACAGGGCTTCGGGCTTCCAGATCTCATCACCCCGTTTCACTTTTGCCCGGTTGATAGCTACCAGTATTAATTCGATACGGCTGTGTATGGAGATAAGATATTGGTAAGGTTGTTCATCCAATTCTTTTTGTATGTTTTTTAATTGTTCTTCAACAACTGTGGCATCAACTGAGATGACCTCGTTCATGGCAAAATGACAAAACAGTCCGTTGTGAAAAATAAGCTCAATATCTTTATCGTCCTTACTGAAAAAATCGAGCGTAAACTCAAGTATGAAAGCGCTTGCTTTTTTTGTTTTATTGAACTGATGTACCTGCCCCGATGTAATGGTGATCACATCTCCCTTTGTCAGTGAAAATTCCTTTTCATCAACAACCATATGAATCTGCCCGGAGGTGCAGAGTACTAAAACGTATTTCATGATACGCCGGGGCTTTCCGGTATCAGGAAGGATGTCAAAAGTTTTTATTTCAACCATGGGTGTATTGTCTGGTGAACGGGTATAAAAGTAGCGGATAGTAAACGGGCGTCAAAATTATTCAAATTTGCAATGCAAGATGTACATCATTTTGGATAGTTGCGACATCAATTTATGAGTCGGCAGCGGATCGTATGCTTTCGTTTTATTGTAAGGGAATACACAAGTATGTTATTTACTGTGCCATACAAAACGTATGCATTTCCTTCAGAAAATCATAAAGGGATTGCATGGTAGGGATAGGCTCGGCTACCAGTAAAAATAAGCGGCCGGTTTGCTTTAACCGGGCTTTGTTGGTGCCGGTTTGTACATACTGAATGATCTTTTGAAACACAGGCGCTTCAAAATAAGGAGAATCCGGTCGGTTTATAAAGTGGCAGCGCAGGGTTTCATTCTTGAGGGTCATTTTCTCAAAACCCAGTTCTACAGCCAGTTTGCGGCATTTAATAGTCTCGAAAAGATCGTCGACCGGCGGCGGTACAGGTCCAAAGCGGTCCTGTAATTCGGTGTACATGACGCTTAGCGCTTCTTCCGATTCGCTGTCGTCCAAACGCTGGTATAGCGACAGGCGCTCGGTGATGCTTTCCACATAGTCATCAGGGATCAGGATCTCCAGGTCGGTATCGATGGTGCAATCGCTTACAAAATCATCCTGTTTGCTGATCTCATCCTTAAATAATTCTTTGAACTGAGTGCGCTTTAGCTCCCGGATGGCTTCATCCAGGATCTTCTGGTAGGTCTCAAAGCCGATATCGGCCATAAAACCGCTTTGTTCGCCGCCCAGTAAATTTCCCGCGCCGCGGATATCCAGGTCGCGCATGGCTATCTGGAAGCCGCTGCCCAGCTCGCTATGCTGCTCTAAGGTTTGTAAACGCTTGCGCGAATCGGCCGGCAAAGTGCTCATGGGCGGTGCCAGCAAATAACAAAAGGCCTTTTTATTGCTGCGTCCCACGCGGCCGCGCAGCTGGTGCAGATCGCTCAGTCCGAAGTGGTGCGCGTTATTAATGATAATGGTGTTTACGTTCGGAATATCCACCCCGCTTTCCACGATATTGGTGCAAACGAGCACATCATAGCGATGGTCGATAAAATCCAGAATTTTTTCTTCCAGCTGGTGCCCTTCCATCTGCCCGTGTGCAAAACCGATCGATAGGTCAGGGCAAAGGCCCTGTATCATCGTTGCCATTTCTGCCAATCCCGCCACGCGGTTATGAATAAAGAAAACCTGCCCACCGCGTTCCGTTTCAAAATAAATAGCATCGCGGATGGCATCCTCATTATACACCTGCACTTCGGTTTGTATCGGTTGCCGGTTGGGTGGGGGGGTATTGATGATGCTCAGATCCCGTGCGCCCATCAGTGAGAACTGAAGCGTTCGGGGAATGGGTGTGGCGGTAAGGGTTAAACAGTCGATGGTGCTGCGCAGCACTTTTATTTTTTCTTTGTGCGCCACGCCGAATTTTTGCTCTTCATCAATAACCAGTATGCCCAGGTCCTTGAATTTTACTTCTTTCCCCAGGATACCATGGGTGCCTACGAGGATATCAATTTTCCCTTCGGCTAATTTTTGCAAGGTCTCTTTTTTCTCTTTGCTGCTTTTAAAGCGGTTAATAAAATCAACCGTAACCGGAAATTCTTTTAACCGATCCTTAAACGTTTTATAATGCTGAAAGGCCAGGATCGTAGTAGGGACCAGTATGGCGGCCTGTTTGCCGTCCACACAGGTTTTAAAAGCAGCGCGGATCGCGACTTCTGTTTTACCAAAACCCACATCCCCGCAAACCAGCCGGTCCATGGGCGATTCGGATTCCATATCCTTCTTCACATCGGCCGAGGCTTTGCTCTGGTCCGGGGTGTCTTCATAAATAAAAGACGCTTCCAGTTCCGTTTGCAGGTAATTATCCGGTGTATGCGCAAACCCTTTCTGGGCCTTGCGTTGTGCATAGAGCTTGATCAGGTCAAAAGCTATTTCTTTAACCCTGGTTTTCGTTTTTTCCTTTAACCGGGTCCAGGCATCGCTTCCCAGTTTGTTTACCTTGGGTACGCTGCCATCCTTGCCGGTGTATTTGGCTATTTTATGCAGGGAGTTGATGTTCACATACAACACATCCTTGTCCTTGTAAATAATGCGGACGGCTTCCTGGGTTTTGCCGTTAACGTCCATCTTCTGCAACCCGCTGTAGATGCCTACGCCATGGTCAATATGAGTTACAAAATCACCCGGCTGCAACTCGCGCAGGGTGCGCAGGGTGATCGCTTTATTTTTGTTATAGGCTTGCTTGACCTTGTATTTATGATACCGCTGAAAAATTTCGTGATCGGTATAACAAAGAATTTTTAGATCCTGATCAATAAATCCTGAGTGAATTGCTGCGGAAACCGGATTGAACACCAGTTTTGCATCCTGATCATCAAAGATGGATTGCAGGCGTTGCAGCTGTTTGGGGTTTTCGGAAAAGATATATAACGAAAAGTTCTGCGCTTCATGCGCTTTGAGGTCTTTTATTAAAAGCTCAAACTGGCGGTTAAAAGCCGGCTGTTCTTTGGTATGAAACTCAAATTCCTGAGTTGCGGATGCCGGTACCTGCTCCAGGTACACGACGGGTCTTGATTGCAGAGCCGTTTCGAAATCTGTAACAGTTATAAAATCGGCTTTCGTTACATCGTGCTTTATTAATTTATCCGCTTCGCGATTATCATCAGGGTTGCTTTTTGGCCGCTGTTGTGTCAAAAAATGCTCCAGTTCTTCTCTATGCTCTTTCAACCGCTCTATGCACAAAGCGGCGTCCTGTACCCAAAGGGCCGTGTTATCCGGAAGGAATTCAAATAAAGAAACGTGCTGTGCTTTTGCGAACTGTGTGTCTACATTCGGGATAATAGACACCTGCAGCAATTTGCGTTCACTTAGTTGTGTTTCGGGATCAATGATGCGGATGGAATCAATATCATTGCCGAACAATTCTATACGGTAGGGTTTGTCATTCCCAAATGAATAGATGTCTAGGATACCGCCGCGCAAGGCAAACTGGCCGGGCTCGTATACAAAATCACTCCGTTCAAAACCATATTTGTCCAGCTTCAGTAACAGTTCTTCAATATTTAGCTGATCAGCTGTTTTGAGATGAATGATATTTTCAGCAAGTGTAGCTGAAACTACCACTTTTTCAAAAATGGCATCGGCATACGTGACCAGCACTTTTTTATTGCCGCCGCCGGCAAACCGCGTCAGAGCCTCCGTGCGCAACATCACGTGCGAGGCGTTCAGTTGCTGATAATTCCGGGTTGTCTTGAAAGAAGAGGGAAAATAAAAGATATCAAGGGCGCCCGTAATATTTTCCAGGCTGTTTTGAAAGTAGGCGGCATCTTCCGGTTCATTGAGAACAATGACATGGTTTAGGGCCGGCGTTTGGGCCATACAGGATCCTACAATAAACTGGGAAGCACTGCCATACACGCCTGAAAGCGCCAGTTGGGCGGGTTGCAGCAAAGAAAGTTCGTTCGCTATTTGTAAACAGCGGGGGTCCTCACTATAAAAATTCTTCAACACTTCCGTTTGCATCGGGCTGCAAAGGTACGACGATTTTTTTTATGTGAATAGTGAATGGGTGAAAGGTGAAACGGGACGTAAATCCGGAAACCTCCAGAATTTCGAGATTTAACCTGATACCCTATTAAAATAGGGGTTACATAAAACGGGTTATTCGATGCTAGTATCCCTTATAAATTGTTTACCTTACAAACCATTATTCACCAGATTATGCTTACCATTGTCTTTGCGTTGCTTGCGGGTATCGGCCTTATTATTCTTTTGAGCGCGCGCTTTAAAATGCATCCTTTCTTTTCTCTCTTCATTGCCTGTTTTGTTACCGGCTGGATCGGGGGACTCGATGCTACTGCTATCCTTACTACCATGAAAGAAGGATTTGGAAAGATCATGAGCTCACTGGGGTTTATCATTACCCTGGGCACCATGCTGGGTCTTGTATTGGAAGCCAATGGTGCTACCACGGCAATGGCCAATGCGATTATAAAATGGGCGGGGAGCAAACGGACCGTATTGGCCATGAGCCTGACCGGTTTTATTGTAGGGCTGCCTATTTTTTGTGACTCGGGTTATGTGGTATTAAGCGGACTGAACCAATCTATGATCCGGAAAACAAAGATCCCTGTGGCGGTGATGAGCACGGCTATGGCTACAGGCTTGTATGCGGTACATTGTTTTATCCCTCCGCATCCTGGCGTTACCGCGGCAACAGGTACCCTAAATGCCGATTTTGGACGGGTGATCCTTTACGGGCTGCTCATTGCGATCCCTGCGATGCTGGCCGGTTATTACTGGGCCGTATGGCAGGGAAGGAAATTTAGTGCCATAGCGGTCGATGATCCGTTTGTTGAACCTGCCAGGGATAATGAAAAACTTCCCGGAAGCTTCCTGTCGTTCCTGCCGGTGCTTATTCCTATTGTATTGATCGCGCTGAGAGCCGTAACGATAACTATTGTTTCCGTTAAAAATGGGATGATTGAATCCCTGTTACTGACCGGCGATCCTGTTATTGCTTTGGCAATTGGTGTGGTGCTGGCATTGTGTATTCCCAAAAAATGGGAACGCAACGAATGGAGCAAACTCGCACATCATGGATTAGAAAAAGCAGGGGGTATATTAATGATCATTGGGGCCGGTGGTGCCTTTGGAGCGGTGATCAGTGTGCTGAAAATACAGGATCACCTCGCCGGAATTGAGGGGCTGGATGCCTGGGGGCTATTTTTCCCGTTCCTTGTTGCGATGATCTTAAAAACAGCACAAGGCTCTTCTACTGTAGCCGTCCTTACCGCAGCTTCCATTGTGGTGCCGTTTCTGCCGGTATTGCACCTGGATGATACTAACGGACGGGTAATTGCGGTGCTGGCTATGGGCGCGGGTTCTATGGCCGTATCGCATGTAAATGATGCTTATTTTTGGGTGATCGCCAATTTTTCTGACCAGGAATTAAAACCCGTACTGCGGGTGTATAGTATGGCTACGATTTGTATGGCTGTTGTAGCAATTATAGCCGTATATCTTTTGTCGTTAATTATTTTGTAAATGAAAATTGTCATCGCTCCCAATGCTTTTAAAAATAGTTTGCCTGCGGCGGAAGTAGCGGCTGCACTAAAAGAAGGACTGCTGCGAAGCGGATTAAGTGCAACATTGGCTTGTTGCCCGGTGGGCGATGGGGGCGATGGTACCGGAGAATTGTTGCGGGATTACTTTAATGCACAAACAATAGCATGCACTGTGGCAGATCCACTTGGCCGACCGATATCCGCTCCTTTTGGCTGGGTCACTGAAACCCGGACAGCCATTATTGAAATGGCCGACGCGTCGGGTTTGCGCTTGTTAAACCCCGGAGAATATGCCCCCAAAATAGCTACTACAACGGGTTGCGGGCAGCTGCTCAAAGCTGCTTTTGATAAAGGTGCTGCAGAAATTTTATTATGTATCGGTGGTAGTGCCACAGTAGATGGCGGCACCGGCATTTTAAAAGAACTGGGTGTTCGTTTTAACGATAAATCCGGTAATCTTTTGCAGCAATTGCCTGTGGATTTACAGGGCCTGGATTCCATTGATCTGTCAGGATTAAATGAACGAATAAACCATACGCGGATCACTATACTTTGCGATGTCAAAAACCGGTTGCTGGGAGCTAAAGGCGCCGCTGCTGTTTTTGGCCCGCAAAAAGGGGCAACACCT
The DNA here is from genome assembly GCA_017744795.1 of Niabella sp. Taxonomy (GTDB): domain Bacteria; phylum Bacteroidota; class Bacteroidia; order Chitinophagales; family Chitinophagaceae; genus Niabella. Next base: position 28,639 of record JAGIAQ010000043.1, read on the forward strand.
GGTAATATGGCATTGCTGGAAAAAGCATTAACGAGGTTGAACGAGGTAGCTGAAAAAGTAACCGGTGTAAATATGAATGCGCTCGAATACAGCGGTGCTGCGGGCGGTGTTGCTGCGGCGCTTGTTGCCTTTTGTAAGGCCAGGGCAGTGGATGGGATCGATTATTTTTTACAGAAGATACATTTTGGACAGCAATTGGCCGGAGCTGATTGGGTGATCACCGGCGAGGGCACCATTGATCAGCAAACGCTTGATGGTAAGGCTCCTTACGGCGTGGCCCGGATGGCAAAAGAGCAGCATTGCAAAGTTATTGGCGTGGCCGGTAAAGTGCCGGAGATGCCCGGTGCTGCGCTGGATCAGTATTTTGATCGGCTCTTTTCTATTAATGAAATACCCGTTTCATTGGCTGAAGCGATCAAAAACACGCGAACCAACCTGGTAAAAGTGGGGGAAAGAATCGGGAAGCGGATAGGAAGTAAAGACCTGTGAGGTTTCCGCCACGGCGGACAGGTTTAAAACCTCACAGGTCTGACAGCTGATGCCTTTGCTGAAGCACAAGAGTGCGACGCAAGACTGATGCCATCTGCACTGCAGCCCGGCCCAAAAATCTTTGCGCCTTTGCGTCCTGGCGGTTAAGCAAAAAATAGCATATTTTCCTGTTTCCGAAAAAAGGTTATCTTACAAACAAAAAATTGCCATGCCTTTAACCTGGCGCACAGGAACGATCATAAAAATCATTGAAGAAACCTACAATACCCGCCGGTATTTTATTGAAGTGCCGGAGCTGGAATCATTTGATTTTGTTGCCGGACAATTTGTAACCATTGATTGTCCGATCCACGAAAAGCCCAACAAGCGGTGGCGCAGTTATTCTATTGCCAGTGCCCCGGATGGCACTAATGTATATGAGTTGCTGATTGTATTGGTGGAAGACGGGCAGGCCACGCCATGGATGTTTGACACCTGGAAAGTGGGAACGGAAATCACCTTTCGCGGACCGGCAGGCGTGTTTACCTTAAAGGAAGAGCATTTGCAGCAGGATCTGTTCCTGGTGTGCACCGGAACAGGCATTGCTCCGTTCAGAAGTATGGTGCATTGGTTATTGCGGGGAAATGTACCGCATAAAAATATTTACCTGATTTACGGGTGTCGTACTCAAAAGGACCTTTTATATTTTGAGGAAATGAAAAACATGGGGCTGGAATATTTTCATTATGTCCCCACACTGTCGCGCGAGGAATGGGAAGGAAAAACCGGTTATGTGCATGCTATTTACGAAACATACAGCCAGGGTAAGCCGCATAGCAATTTCTTTTTATGCGGCTGGAAGAATATGATCGACGAGGCCCGCCAGCGCATTGTGGGTATGGGGTTTGATAAAAAGGCGGTGCATTTTGAACTATACGGGTAATGACGAGTTCTTCTTGAAATATTATTTGAATGGTTCCCGCAGATTTGCGCGGATTATTTGCGCTGATACCCGCTGATTGGTTTTTTCTGTGCTATATCTTCAAAATCAGCTGGAATTTCCACCCGATTTTCCGGTAATCCCGTCTTTTACTATATTTGCAACCCTCCTGAGTGAAGCGAAGGATGGCCCGGTAGTTCAATGGATAGAATAGGAGTTTCCTAAACTCTAGATACAAGTTCGATTCTTGTCCGGGCTACCCAACCGGAATTTTCTGAAAAATTCAGAGAATTCCGGTTTTTGTTTGATGTATATGCTGCTAATAGTGAGCTTGTTACAGTCAAAAATCCATCGAGTTTTTTAGTTAGATATTCGAGTTTTTTGCTGCCGGCTTTTTGGTCAACCCCTTAAGGTGTGGTATGGTATAAGGTTATAGCCGGAGGGTTTGGCTGCAAACTACTTATAGGTGTATTGCCTGGTGCGATCACATACCGGAAAGCAAACTGGTTCAGGTTATAGCTGGGATTGCAGAAGAGCTTGATTTGTCCAAGCGACAACAACATATTAACGTAAAAACCGCTGCCGTTCACATTGTCATAGGGAAGCGGATAAACATACACTCCATTCTGACGGGCATAAACCATTACAACGGAATTGTTAAGCACCGCCTGCGTGAGCGCAGGAACGTTCCAGGTAGCACTTGTACCGGAAAACGTTGAATCCCAGGCTGAGTATTGAATGTTGGCATTGCCCATGGGACCCGTATCGCCCTTGGGACCAGCATCGCCCTTTTTACACCCAACGGCGATGGTTAACGCCAGCAAAAAACAGATCGTAACAAATTTCATAGAAAAAGTTTTTAGATTAAAAGTAAAAAGTCTGATCCTTGAAAGTACGACCCATTGAAAAGCAAGCAAATACCTTATTTAGGTGATTGCTTAGCCTTCTTCATTTATTATTCCGTCTTTCGCTTTTGATGTGATAGCTTTACCCCGATCATTAAAGGATATTAAACGGATTTACAATGAATGTAGAAGCCATCATAGAAGCGCATGCACATCATTTTCTGAAAGGGCTCGTCATCGAAGTGGACGGTGATAAAGAAGCCTTATTTGTTATACGGCAATATATTGTCAATGGGCATATAGATAGTTCCCAGGAACATCTTTTAAAGACACAACTGGCAGATACATTTAAAATAATCGGGATCGGCATACCGTTTATATTGATACCGGGCGCATCTGTTTTAATGCCTATCTTGTTAAAGGTGGCTTCAAAACATCATATTGATTTACTGC
>JAGIAQ010000044.1 GCA_017744795.1 Niabella sp.
TTTATGGATCAAAGAGAACCATCCCTTATTATTACCATCAATTTTTGAAGTGCCCACATCGGAAAGAATAACGGCGTTGGTATTAGAATCAATAACCGGCGATTTGATGTCGAAATCGGCCGCAGCTACTTTACCGAATTTAACGCCTTCCTGGGCATATGATTGAACAAACAACATCGGGGCCAGCAAAAGCCCGACAGCAAGCAAAGCAATTCTCATGACAGTTATGTTTAGACATCAAATATAATCCTGCCATTAAAAATTATAAAATTTTTTTCCAAACAGCGCCTCGTCAGCTAGTATTTATTATAAAGAGTTATGGCGGCCTGAAGCGGATCAGCAAAAGGAACTGCTTTAGATAACGTTGCATTTTTTACCCAATTAATCTCCCATTGATTCTTGTCAAAAGACGCCCCCTTTTTTTTTGCTTCCAATAGCAACCGCATGCGCTCCCGGTAAAAATCTCTGATCAGGCCGCTCCAGACACGACAGGAATAATCATTTACCGGCGGCCCCCAGATCGTAACAATCCTTTTAGCGTCAGATCGATAAAAATGCTGCAATTGCGGATCTGCACTATGTTGCTCAGCAAGCTTTAGCCAGTTCTCAAGTCTTAGCAATGGATGCGATTCTAATAACCGGTCTATTTCCGTAAGCATTACAAGCCCCTTATCACCCAATCTTTCTCCCGCCACTGTATCTCTTGACTTATAACTATTATCAGCCTCAATAAAGCATTCCTCAGCTTTGATGCCGAGCGCAAGTGCCACTCGTTCGATGGCATCAGCTCTATAAGCAGAAGACTTGCCAAGCAGGCTGCTACAAGAAAGAAAAGCAGATACCGACCTGAAGAAATCAGGATCCCTGTTAACGCGGCTCTTTGAAAAACTGCCGGTTTGCCAATTGAACTGTGGGTGGTCTATCAGGGATTTGTACGCGCTTGTCTCAAGTAGTTTCCAGGAAGTTTTTAATGCCTCCGGATAGGCACCATATCGATTCATTGAATAGTCTTTAAACCATGATTTAAGATCTATAGAATCCCTGGTCCATGCGGCATCTGTTAACAATTCATAAATCACCTCATTATTTTCCAGCCCCTCTCCCGAAATTGAAAACCCTGTAAGATTTTTCTTGTTCGCGGAAGCCAGTGTTTTCGCGGCTCCTGTCGCATACAGATGTATATCTCCGGTATAAGGGGTCTTTCCGCCCATGTTAGGAACAAAACCGTATACCCACATTTTACCATCGTAGCCGTTCAGGGAATTCCATACGGTCGCGTAATCGTTGGCATAGTCCAGGATCAGCACTTTATCATCAGGTATTTTACTAAACAGCGCCTTTACCCGTTCCGGTGTCCAGATGTCTCTCTGATAACTGAACATCCACCCCTGAATTACCCATATGGCGTTTTTATTCCCTGCTTTCAACGCTTCGTACGATTTTAGCCCGTAATTCGCAAGCATAGCCGTTTCCGATCCCTTTGTTTTGGGCAATTGCATTTCATTAAAACTGTCTAACAGAAAATAATCTGCGGTTCCAAACTCTTTCTGCCATTCTTCTATATACATTTTACAGATCCGGGCAAACAGGGGATCATCCGGCATCAGGAAAACAGGCCGTTGGGAAGGGGGGAAGCCCGCGTTCCACAGGGTTTCATGCAACTGAATATCAGGAAACAGCCGGCGAAGTGACTTTGGCACAAATCCTGCAAACGACTGAACAACTGGTTGCATGCCCAGCTCCCGCATCCGCTTTAAAATCTTGTGCTGCAACGCCACCTGGTCTCTTTCCCACTCAGGAGGGAGCGCTCCGCCAACATTACATATATTGCCCATTCGATTCCACGGCAATAATGAAGGGCTTGTAAAAAAGCTGTCCAGCTCGGATTGTTTTAACCCCAATCTTTTCCAGACCCTGGCTGCGATTGCTTCGGTGGCCACAGGAGCCATAAGCATATTAAAGCCATGCATTGCCTGCCAGTCAAGTTCACGTTCCCAACGTTCCCAGGTCCAGTAAGGGGTCGTATATCCGTTGGTAACAATATTATGTGCCTGTCTTATCTTAAACGGACTTGTGACTGAGTGCGGTAAAGCATCCGGCCACTTTGCGTCAATTTTAAACAATGGCCCTTCCCAACCTAACATTCCCTGATGGGAATTTTTGAGATAATCATACACTCCTCTGGTAAGCCCAATAACACTGTTACCACTTACTTCCAGTCTGTTATTTTGGGCTTTGTAACTGTAATGGTCATTCAATTCATTTGATGGAATAAAATTTAGATTGATGGATCGGGCCTTTTCCCCGATCAGTCGCTGCAATACCTCCTTTGCCGCTGCTTCCTTTTCTTTTTTTAAGAAGACTATATTCCGCTGCGCTGCCGTTTGATGCATGATCAATAAGAGCACCGCACTTATTATATTCCATTTGGTAACCCTGTTCATAAACCACTCCAGGAAAACTAAAAACAATAATGCCCGGCAGCAATCAATTGATCAGCAATCCTTCTGCGGGCAGCCTTAGTGTTAAAGGGCTGCGCTTTTGTAAAACGCTTCAGGCCCATCAGGATCATGCGTTGCTCATCTCCTTCGGCAAAACCATTAATTGCATCTTTACCGGCTTTATTTACCTTATCAGCAGCATCGTATAAAAAGATACGGGTCATATCTGCATAATCCGCAGCAGCTGCATCGCCTTTTGTTGCGGCGATCTTCATTGTACGCAGCAGCATACTTTCCGCATGAAATACTTCAATGGCCATATCCGAAATATTCATCAGGATCTCCTGTTCGCTTTCTATTTTCATCATCAATTTCTGCGCAGCAGCGCCCGCCACCATCAGAATAGCTTTCTTCAAATTGGCAATTAATTTTCGCTCTTCGGCAAAAGGCGTTTCGTCCTCACTGCCAAAATCCGGGATGCTCATTAATTCTTTTTGCACTTCCATTGCCGGCCCCATCAGGTTCAAACGCCCCTGCATGGCGCGTTTCAGGGTCATATCCAGGATCAGCAGCCGGTTAATTTCATTGGTTCCTTCATAAATACGATTGATGCGACTATCACGGTACGCTCTTGAAATATTGTACTCAGCACTGAATCCATTGCCGCCATGGATCTGAACGCCTTCGTCCACCACAAAATCCAGCAACTCACTTCCAAATACTTTCAGCATCGCGCATTCGATAGCATATTCCTCGGCCGCACCTAAAACTGCTTCATTAAAAGGTTTCCCCTCTGCCAGCAATTGCTGCTCCAGCTGATCGATCCATTTTGCCGTGCGGTATAAGGCCGATTCTGCGGCAAACATGCCGATGGCCATATCCGCCAGTTTGTGTTTGATGGCCCCGAAATTGCTGATAGGCTGTTTAAATTGTTCACGGGTTTTTGCATATTCCAATGTAGTATCAAAAGCCTTACGTGCCCCGCCCAGCGCTGCGGCGCAGAGTTTCAGCCGGCCGATATTCAGAATATTAAAAGCGATCTTATGCCCTTTCCCGATCTCGCCCAGCACATTCTCCACCGGAACTTTTGCATCCTGGAAATAGAGTTGCACGGTAGAGGAACCTTTAATGCCCATTTTCTGCTCCTCCGGCCCCTGGGTGAACCCTTCCGTACCGCGCTCTACAATAAACCCTGTAAACTTATCTCCATCCACTTTTGCAAACACCGTATATACATCGGCAAAGCCGCCATTAGTGATCCAGCATTTCTGGCCATTCAGCAAATAGTACTTTCCGTCTGCACTTAGTTTGGCCGTTGTTTTCGCGCTAAGCGCATCACTGCCGCTATTAGGCTCGGTAAGCCCGTAAGCGCCCGCCCATTCACCCGTAATCAATTTGGGAATGTATTTTTCTTTTTGCGCATCGGTGCCAAAATATAAGATCGGCAGCGTTCCTATCCCCGTATGCGCTGCAATAGCTACGGAAAAGGAATGCCCCGCACCCAGGTATTCATTAATAATCGTGGACGTGACAAAATCTTTGCCCAACCCGCCGTATTCCTCTGGAAACGATGTGGCCAGCAATCCCTGCTCCCCGGCTTTTTGTACCAGCGATTTCATTAGCCCGGGTTCCATACTGTCTATACGATCCAGTATCGGCCACACATCCGCCGCCAGGAACTGGTTGCAGAGATCCCGTATCATCAGCTGCTCCTCGTCAAATTCGTTGGCAATAAATGTTTGGGCAGGGGTCTGTTCTTTAATGAGCCACTCTGCTCCTTTCGTAATTGTTTCAGGGTTTACAGCAGCATCCATTGTTTTTGTTTAAAAAGTTAAAAATAGCCCGGAGGCACACGGTTTCTAATTACTCAACCGCAATGACGCCAGGGCGCAATGTTTTTTTAATCCATCGCCAGCAAACGCTGACTGCACCTGTATTCCTGGCGGAAGCCCATCAGAACAATTGACATCGCGTCTTCGCGTCCCGGCGTTTAAATCTATTTCAGATTTTCATACACTACTTTTAATACCTGTTTGCAGGTCTCAATTTTATCTTCGCTCACGCCTTTCAGCGCTTCTTCCACCGTTTCTTCTGCAAAGCCATAGCAGGTATCCTGCATTTGTTTGGCTTTATCCGTAAGAGTGATCAGGTTCTTTCTTCTGTCGGCCCTGGAATGCACCCGCTTTACCATACCGGCTTTTTCCAGGTTGTCTACCAGCCGCGTCATGCTGGGTTTGTCGCGAAAAGTAGCCTGACAAAGATCTTGCTGACTAATGCCATCTTCCTTCCATAAATGATACAGCACGCTCCATTGTTCAATCGTCATATTTAAATCTGCCTGATTGAACTTTTTCTGCAGCCTGCGGGCGATAGCCGTACTGGCAATGCCCGTAATAAAACTGTATAGATCGCTTTTTTTAAAAAGGTTGTTTGGCATATAGTTGTTTTGACAACTAACCAAAGTTAGTTTATTTTTGTTTTAGATGCTTTATTTTTCTATTGACTTTAATCAAATTATTTGACGCGGAAATTCGTCCGATATAAACAGTCCGTTATTGGTTATTACCGCAGCGGAAGCGGGCCCAGGCCTGCTATCTGCCTTCATGGGTTCAATGAAAGCGCCCAATCATTTGCAGCTTTAGAAAATAAAAACAATCGTTATTCAATCCTTGCCATTGCCGCCCCCTTTCATGAAGCTACACAATGGGAGCAGGGCTTATCTTATTCCCCTTCCGATCTTCATGAAATTATAATTATTATTTTAAATGCTGAAGGGTTTCCTTCAAAAGAGCCATTAACACTGATCGGTTTTAGCCTCGGCGGGCGCATGGCATTATCTTATTATGAACAGTACCCGGAAACAATAGAGCAGCTTATGCTTATTGCGCCCGACGGATTAAAATTTAATTTTTGGTATTGGTTTGCAGTACATACAAGTATGGGTAACCGGCTTTTTCATTTCACTATGTACCATCCGGATTGGTTTATCCGTATGGCCGCGCTCCTGTCCAGACTGGGCATCATCAACGCCGGCATAAAAAAATTCGTTACGCATTACCTGCATAACGATGCGGTACGCAGCGCTTTATACAAAACCTGGACAGCCTTCCGGCCGTTCGATCCCCGTATCCGGAAGATCAAAAGAAAAATAATACAGTATCAAACCCCGATACAGCTTTATTTTGGGAAATATGACAATGTAATTCCCGCGGCCAGGGGTTTCGCTTTTATAAAAGGCGTTGAAACCTGCGCCCGGATGCACGTACTGCAAACTGGACACCGGCTGTTGCAGGCAAAGGAAGTGCAGGAGGCGTTAAACGGGCAATAGATTTTTCGTACCTTTATAACAATGATTCCGGATTTATACATACCCACCTATACCGTTCGGGACTGGGAACTATGGGAAGGCTACTGGGAGCTTATTAAAGGCGTTCCTGTAGCAATGAGCCCCTCGCCCCTCAACAAGCACCAGTTTATGGGAAGCGACCTCCATGCTTATTTTCATACTGCATTACAAGCAAACAGGTCCTTATGTAATTGCAGGGTTTTATATGAACAAGACTGGATCATTGATGAAACCAATGTTGTACGCCCGGATATTTTAATTGCGTGCGGCAATCTGGATCCGGAAGGCCATATTACAAAAGCTCCCGTTTTAATTGTCGAAATATTCTCCAAGGCCACCCGGCTTAAGGACAGGAATACCAAATACGCTCTCTACGAATTTTGCGGAGTGAAATATTATTTGATGGCCGATCCGGATGATCGTTCTCTCCAGGTATTTGAGCTCATGGATAATAAATATAAAGAGCTGTTTCCACCCTTCCACTTTAAGCTGACAGAAGATTGCCAGATCGCTTTTGATGTTAGTGTCGCTATTCCCCGCCAATGATTCGTTTAACGTTTCATATTTCACGTTTCACGTCTGAGGTTTGACAACCAGGGCGAACGCATAAATTTAACGGCTGCTACAAATTCCATCGTTCTGGGTTACAGCATGATTTAAGGATACAACGAAATTATTTTAACCACATAGAACTTTACAGATACAAGGAAACATAAAAACACATTAGCAAGGGGGCTGACTAAAAAGTATTTTTTACACGGCAAATAATAAATCATTAAGGATTTAGAGGCTCATTAAGCCGTTTTCTTAATGAGCTCAATGCTAATGGTTCAAAAAAAATCGCTGCGAAGCTTTTTGGTCTGCCCCGGTTTGCCTGCCGACACCTCACGTCTGATCACTGAAAACCGTTAGCTTTGCTGCCCATGTGGCTTATTAGCATCACCGGTTTTTTATTCCTGGCTTATTCGGTCCTCATCCTGTTTTACACCAGGAGCTGGAAGCAGATACCCACGCAGGTTAGAGCAGACATTGATCCGGTTCCATCACCAACCTTTTCAATAATCATTCCCGCCCGAAACGAGGAGCAGCATATTATCCGTTTGCTGGAATCCGTCAAAAACCAAACTTACCCGGCAGCGCATTTTGAAGTGATCGTGGTAGATGATCATTCCGATGATAGCACGGCGGCCTTAGTGGAAACATTCATTACAGAAAACCAGAAACAGCTATCAGTAAGATTGATCTCATTAAAAAATGATGCCCTCAATTCCTATAAGAAAAAAGCCATCGAAACCGGAATTGCTGCCTCAAAAAAAGAATGGATCGTTTGCACAGATGCAGATTGCATCGTACCGGCACAATGGCTGCAGTCTTTTGCGGAAAGAATTAAAAATACCGGCCCGGTTTTTATTGCTGCCCCGGTTGCATTCCTGGAAGAAAACACATTGGTCAATATTTTCCAGGACCTCGATTTTTTGACCCTGCAAGGGATCACGGCCGCATCAGTCTATAAAAATGTACATACGATGTGCAATGGGGCCAATCTGGCCTACCCGAGAAAAGTATTTTATGAAGTAGACGGCTTCAGGGGCATTGATACCATTGCCTCTGGTGATGATATGTTGCTGATGCACAAAATATGGAAGCGCTACCCGCAAAAGATCCAATACCTGAAATCACAAGAAGCTATTGTGCGCACGGAAGCGGCGCCCAACTGGAAGGCTTTTATTAACCAGCGCATCCGCTGGGCCAGCAAAGCCACCAGTTACGACGATAAACGCATTTTTGTGGTATTGTTCCTGGTATATCTTTTTAATTTTTCGTTTTTGGTTTTATTGATTGCGGGCTTTTTTAACCGGATCTATTTGTATGCTTTTATTGCCGGGTGGATCTTAAAAACAATAGTGGAGCTGCCTTTCATAACCAGCGTAGCTTCCTTTTTCAACAAGCAACAACGATTAATTTTCTTCTTTTTCTTTCAGCCGCTGCATATTGCCTATACGATACTTGCCGGCTTTTTAGGCAGCTTTGGCAAATATGAATGGAAAGGAAGAAGAGTGAAATAATGATATTTTATGCCATTGTAAAGTCGTCCGGAATATCGTGAAAGGAGAAACGATAAATGTGAGTTCATCGCGTTTATCGGTCAACTTAACACTAGTTTCCTTACATTTGAAATCCATGCAATTAGCCTCAATATTTCGTCAACCGGCCTGGAAAAGGCTCCGCAAAAACAAAGGGGCACTTATTGGGTTATTCGCAATTCTTTTTTCTGTTTTTGTTGCTATTTTTTGTTATTTCCTGGCAGAAGATGCATCGCCCTATGCGAATCGCATTATCCTGGAAATTGGCGGCGCAAAGCCGGGGTTCCGACAAACTTTTTTACTGTTAAAAAAGGAAAACCCGCCCGCAGCAGCCGGTTTTTTTGAACGCCTCATCAATGGCAAACCCGATCAGTATGACTACATCCCGGTTAACAGCTATGCCATCACAAAAGACAGTATCATCATTGATAAATTTATCGACGAAGGCGTAAGCGAGCGCCGGAGCATTACCAGAACGCGCACCCTGTTGCAACCGGTTGTTACCAAAACATTCTGGCTGGGAACGGATAGCTATGGCAGGGATATACTGAGCCGGCTTATTGTAGGCACACGCGTTAGTTTAAGCGTGGGCATTATAACGGTATTGCTCTCTATCAGCATCGGGTTAATCCTGGGATCCCTTGCAGGATTTTACCGGGGCAAAGTTGATGACGGCATCATGTGGTTCATAAATGTGATCTGGAGCATCCCCACGTTACTATTGGTGTTTGCTATTACGCTGGCATTGGGAAAAGGGTTCTGGCAGGTATTCATTGCCGTAGGATTAACGATGTGGGTAAATGTGGCGCGCCTGGTACGCGGGCAGGTTTTAGCGGTAAGGGAACTGGAATATGTTGAAGCCACAAAAGCACTTGGCTTCAGTGATATGCGGATCATTGTGCGGCATATATGGCCCAATATTATGGGACCGGTATTGGTTATTGCCGCTGCCAATTTTGCCTCTTCGATCGTTATTGAAGCCGGATTGAGTTTTCTTGGTGTGGGCGTACAGCCGCCGCAGCCCAGCTGGGGGCTGATGATCAAGGAGAATTATAATTTCATTATTACGCAGAACCCAATGCTGGCACTGGCTCCCGGCTTCGCAATCATGATCCTTGTATTAGCGTTTAATCTTTTTGGCAATGGGTTGCGGGACGCGTTAAATGTAAAAGGAAAGCTGTGACGAGGTCCATAGTCCATGGCCCATAGTTCATGGCGATACTATCGACTATGGACTATCGACCATGAACTATGAACTAATCAAGTACCCGCACATTCCTCGAAAAGCTTTCTTCGAGCGAGATCAGCGTTTCAGTTCTTTCAATGCCTTTTATCTTTTGCAATTTTTCATGCAACACAATCCGCAATTCGCTAATGTCTTTGCAGATGATCTCTGCAAACATACTGTAGTTGCCCGTGGTATAATTTAACCGCACCACCTCTTTTAATTTGTATAATTCTTTGGCAACCGAGTCATATAAAGAACTTTCTTTCAGATAAATACCAATAAATGCAATAACATCATAACCTAAAAGCTTCAGATCTGTATTTAATTTCGTACCTTTCACTATGCCATCCTTTTGCAGTTTTTTAATGCGTACATGGATGGTTCCGCCAGATACAAATAACTTTTTACCAAGATCTGCGTAGGAAATTTCAGCGTCTTCCATCATGTGCTGAATGATCTGAAGATCCAGTTTGTCGAGATTTAATTTATTGTTCATTTAGGCAATGTTGATTTTAAATAATTTAACAATCATTGCAAATATTTGAACATTTTCTATATTTTCAAAATTTTTCTTGAATTATTTGGAATTCTATCGCCAAAAAAGGTACTTTTGTTCTATCAAACGCTGTAAAAAGCGGTTCTTTAACATTGTGGGGTGATGAAATTTTTGGCAGACATGCCCTCTTGTCTCGGGGGTGAGGAGTCCGGGATAAACCTAGCATAGAGCCGACCGTCAGGCCGACCAGGATTGACCACTAAACTTTGTGCTATGGCTAACTGCCTCGTGGAGGTTCGAGCCCTCCCCCTACAGCAGTATTTAAACCCTTGCGGCTTCGGTTGTAAGGGTTTTTTGTTGCCCGGAAATAAATCGTTTTGCAGAAGGTATATTATTTATAACCAATCCGTTTCCGGTCTCTCCAGGCATCCTCTTTGGCCTTCTTCTCAGCTTCTGTATCCAGCATATTTTCCAAAGCCTCATATATCTGCCCTAGTTGGGCATCATGTACATCAATACGTTCATGTAACTCTGTTCTCAAATTTTTCAGTTGTTGTGTAAAATCTTTATGCTCTATGGCTAATTGCCGTAAACTTATAAAGGCTCTGACAATGTCAATATTCATTTCTATTGCTTTATCACTATTTAAAACAGATGCTAGCATTACAACACCATGTTCCGTAAATACAAAAGGCGGGTATTTTGAGTGCTTGCCTTGTTTTGAAACATTGCTTTGCCCGTTAGTTACACCAGTGTCGTTTAAGGTGCTAATTTTGCACCTTAAAGAATCATATTCTTCTTTGGTGAGTTCAAACATAAAATCCGGAGGAAAACGTTTCATGTTTTGTCTCACCGATCGTTTCAAGTACTTGGTTTCTGTATGGTATAGAGCAGCCAGATCAAAATCCAACATTACATTTACTCCCCTTACCTCATAGATTCTTCGCTGAATAACAGTCAATTGCACGTGTTTTTCTTTATTGAGTATTACAAAATAGGTTTAGCACCTCTAATTTACAAAAAAATTTCGAAAAGCATTTAAACCCAAAACATCCCTCAAATTACCCACCCATTGCCTGCCTCATTTTGATTATCTTTGTCCGCTATGCAGGATTTAGTTCAAAAGCTTCAGGCCTATAAAGCGGAGATCAGTGAATGTACCGCCACAGATGAGCCATCTGTGGAAGCATTTCGCATTAAATGGCTGGGCTCCAAAGGCCTGGTAAAAACGGCTATGGCGGCCATGAAAGAGGTGCCGGGCGATCAAAAAAAAGAGGCCGGACAGCTGTTGAACGACTTTAAACTGTTTGCAGAAGCAAAGTTCAATGAGCTGAAAGAAGCGGCTACAGCGTCCTCCGGCACAGCCGAAAAATCGGCACCAGACCTTTCCCTGCCGGGCGATACCATTACCGCAGGCAGCCGGCACCCTATCACTTTAATGCGCAATAAAATTATTTCTATTTTTCAGCGCCTGGGATTTGCAGTGGCAGAAGGCCCTGAAATTGAAGACGACTGGCATAATTTTACCGCACTGAATATGCCCGCCCATCACCCGGCGCGCGACATGCAGGATACTTTTTATGTGGACGCCGGCGCCAACAGCGCTGTAGATTGGTTGTTGCGTACCCACACCAGCAATACACAGATCCGGGTTATGGAAAAAGGGGTATTGCCGATCCGCGTTATTTGTCCGGGTCGCGTCTACCGCAACGAAACCATCAGCGCCCGCAGCCATTGTTTTTTTCACCAGGTGGAAGGCTTATATATTGATGAGGATGTTTCCTTTGCCGACCTGAAACAAACCCTGTATTTTTTCGTAAAGGAAATGTATGGCAGCGACGTGCGCGTGCGGTTCCGCCCGTCCTATTTCCCTTTTACAGAGCCCAGTGCAGAAATGGATGTAAGTTGTTTTATCTGCGGCGGTAAAGGTTGCAATATCTGTAAAAAAACCGGTTGGGTGGAGATCCTGGGATGTGGAATGGTACACCCGAACGTATTACAGAACTGCGGTATTGATCCCGAAAAATACACAGGCTTTGCTTTTGGCATGGGCGTGGAACGGCCCGCCATGTTAAAGTATGGCATCAATGATATTCGCCTGTTCAGTGAAAATGACGTACGGTTTTTGAAACAATTTACCAGTGCAACCTGAAATGGATTGTATTAAATTATCGTCTTATAGGAACGGCTGCTGAAGGTATGTATTTCATTAAATATATTTTTATTTAAACTAATGGAAAAAGAACAGTTAAAACAACAGGTAAAAGAACAGATCATTAAATTTCTGAATCTGAACACCGTAAAACCTGAAGAAATAAAGGACGACGAGCCATTGTTTGGCGAAGGCCTGGGGCTGGATTCCATTGATTCCATCGAATTGATTGTAATGCTTTCGCGGGAATATGGTATTAACATCCAGGATCCTAAAGAAGGCCGGAAAATATTAACCACCGTAAACACGATGGTGGATTATATTGAGCAACACCGCACCAAATAACCAATAAGGATCAGTTTTGGGTAGCATTCTAGTTACAGGGATCGGGCTCTTTTCAGCAATCGGTGCATCAGTAGCCGAAAACCGGCAGGCGCTGATTGACGGACGCACCGGTATCGGAAAAGCCAGCCATTTTCCATCAAGATATGCCGAACTGCTGCCTTTCGGAACCGTAAAGGCTTCCACAGAAGCGTTACGTTCTTCATTAGCTGCAAAAGACCCGGGGGCCACCCGGACGGACCTGATCGGCTTAAAGGCAATGAAGGAAGCCATTGATGACGCACAACTGTCTGCAGCTACCCTTGCAGCCAGCACAACAGCACTGATCGGAGCCAGCACCGTTGGTGGTATGTGCCTTACCGATGAGATGTACCGCGATGCCAATAACCAGGAGCAATCATCGAACAGCCCTTATCTCGGTGCTTATCCCAATAGCGCCTGCACGTTATTCCTTCAGTCGCATTTCAACATCGGTGGTCCGGTAAATACGTTTAATACGGCCTGCTCTTCCTCTGCCAATGCCATTATGTATGGCGCACGTCTGTTGCAGAACGGCCTGGCAACAAAAGCGATCGTTGGGGGTATTGACAGCCTTTCGAAATTTACGGTGAACGGATTCAATGCGTTAATGATCCTTTCTTCCGAAGCCTGCAGGCCCTTTGATGCCCGCCGCAAAGGGCTAAACCTGGGCGAAGCCGGTGCTTTTATGGTGTTGGAACGGGAAGAAGACCTTCCGCCAGGAAAAAAAGTTTACGCCGCACTTAAAGGATTTGGCAACAGCAACGACGCTTACCATCCTTCCTCTACCTCGGAAGAGGCCGACGGACCCTATCTGTGCATGAAAGAGGCTCTTGCAACCGCGGAATTGTTACCGTCAGACATCGATTTTATAAACGCCCATGGCACGGCAACGGAAAACAACGACGAAACGGAGAGCGTGGCCATGTTACGTCTGTTTGAAAAAGTGCCCGCTTTTGCCAGCACCAAATCTTATACCGGGCATACCCTGGGCGCGGCAGGTGCCGTAGAAGCCATCTTCAGCGTTCTGAATCTCCATCACCAGGAAATATATCCTTCGCTTAACTTTGAAACCCCGATCGAAAAAACCGGACTGATACCCGTTCTAAGCTATCAGCAAAAAGCAATCAATCATGTAATGTCCAATTCCTTCGGATTTGGAGGCAATTGCAGTTCGCTTATTTTTGGCAGATATTAAAAAAGAGGACTTGAAAACGCTGTTCACCTTATTGCTCGGCATGCTTAGCATAACCTTACCTGCTCAAAAAAACATTTTACGGGGGTCTGTGTTATGGGAGATCAAAGATCCCAAGTCGAATAATACATCTTACCTGCTGGGAAGTATGCATATTTTAAGAGCAGATTCAGTTGTATACAAATTCAACAAAATCTATACCCTTCTTGGCTCCTGCAGGCTTTACGCCTGCGAAAGTCTTGGAATGACAGACAGCATTGAAGCGCAAAAGTTTACGAACGCATTTAACAAACACGCCAAAAAGACCTTCAAATACTGGTTTGGGAAAAAAGCCGGGCTTGTCGACGACTTTTTTGCGAGGAATTTTGGAGTTAAAGAAAAAATATCAACCCAGGTGAATAATGAACCGGATTTGATAACACAGGTATCAGATATTCAAACATTGGCAACGATCGTGATGGATTCAATACTGACCCAATCTGGTTTACAACGCCATTCTTCCCCTAATTTTGATGAAGCGATCTCTATCGCAATGCGGGATGCGAAAAAACCTGTTCTCCAATTAGACAGTGCAGCATTTCTTTCTGAAAATGTTTTTTCAAATGCCAGTTTTGCAAAAGATGTAACCGGGTACATAAAGGTATTCGAGAAACTTGCTGCCAATGATACTTCCGGCCTGAAGCACAATGCCTATTATAGCGTTGTAAATACCATGAGGCAATATTATGCAACCGCCACTTTTGGATTTTTGTTAAAAGATAAAATAAATAATAAAGCGCATATTGAAAGGAACAAAGCCTGGCTAAAAAAACTAATACCAGAGCTCGAAAAGGGGGACGTTTTTGCTGTAGTAGGTCTCGACCATCTTTTTATGGGCGGGCATTATGGTCTTATCCCCGAACTACGAAAAAGAGGATATATAGTTACGCCTGTTAACCTTGTCCCTGTTAACAAATAATCAACGACCATCTACTATTGTCCATCCATTTTCGCTCCCCTATTTTCAAATTCACACATTTTCACATTCCCACATTAATCCTTCTTCGCCGCCAGCGTAAAACCGATCGTTGTGCCTACATTTTCGGTGCTGCGGATATGAATAGTTTGTTGATGTGCTTCAATAATATGTTTGCAGATGGCCAGGCCCAGGCCGCTGCCCGTTACATCCATGCGCCGGCCGCATTCCGTACGAAAGAACCGCTCAAATATTCTCGGTAAACTTTTTTCCTCGATGCCCACACCATCATCGCTTATTTCCACGAGAATCCTTTTGTCATCCGTTTTGTAAATACCTGCTTTTACAGAACCGTTGGTCTTACCGTATTTGATCGCGTTTTCAAACAGGTTCAGCACCACCTGCCGGACCTTCTCTTTATCGGCATTGACCATTATAGGCGCCTCACAGCCTTTCTTTATACTAAAATGAATGTTTTTAGGTTCCGCCTTAATAGAAATACTTTCAAAGGTATCTTTCAGCAGATCCTGGATCAAAAAGTTGCGCTTTACAATCGTGATCTCTCCCCGTTCCAGGCTCGATATTTCATCCAGATCCTGCAGCAAGGTGGTCAACCGATCGATATTGACAGCTGTTTTTTCTAAAAATTTCCTGTTAATGAGCGGATCAAGCATATCGCCGCCCAGCAAGGTCTCCACATAACTTTGAATGGCAAAGACAGGGGTCTTGAACTCATGAGACAGATTCTGCAGAAATTCCCGCCGGAACTCTTCGTTGGCCTGCAGGGTGGCTACTTTCTGCTGATTTTCCTGCGCCCAGGTTTCAACATCCACCGCCACTTCATCCAGACTTTTTTTAGGTAATATATATTTGTAATATGTTTCCTGGCGCCGGGTGGCTTTTGTTTGATAGATGAATTTATAAATGACCTTTATCTTTCTGTAGATGAACCGCTCCAGCACAATGCTGATCAACAGGTAGCCCCCAAGCAGCACGATCCCGAAAGAGATCAGCGCCGGCTTCCATTTCTGCTCAATAGCCAGATCAATTAAACTGATTGGAGCAGCAAGACCCAGTGCGGTAAAGAAGGATAATTTGCGGGGAGAAAGGTTCTTGGGGTCAAACATATTTTACTTTTGTAAACCTGCAAAAGAATGATCAAGTTGACGAGTTGATAAGTTTACAGGTTAACAAGGCCCTGTCAACTTTTCAACCTGTAAACCTTTTAACGTTTCAACTATACTTCAAATTTATACCCAACTCCTTTTACGGTAGTGATACAATCCATCTCCAGTTTCTGCCTTATTTTCCTGATGTGCACATCGATGGTACGGTCTCCCACGATAACGTCATTGCCCCAGATAGCGTTCAATATCTCATTCCGTAAAAAAACGCGGCCCGGTTTTAAGGCCAGCAGATACAGTAACTCAAATTCTTTTTTTGCTAATATGATTTCCTTTTCCCCGTTTTGAACTACAAATTTTTCAGGGTCAATGGTTATAGGACCTGCCTTAATGGATTTGGTGTCTTCTTTATGAATTCTTCGCAACAAAGCGGCAACCCTGCTCAGCAGCACTTTGGGGCTCACCGGTTTGCTTACATAATCATCTGCCCCGGTTTCCAACCCCCGGATCTGGGTAGATTCATCATTAAGCGCTGTCAGGAACATGATAAGGGTTTCCTTAAAAGCATCCTGCGCCCTCAGCACCTGGCAAACCTGAACGCCGGTCTTTTTGGGCATCATCATATCCAGGATAATCAGGTGCGGTTTTACCTGATTCGCTTTCTCAATGGCCTCATCTCCGTCCTTTGCTGTTGTTACATTATAACCTTCTTTAATAAGATTATAAGATAATATATCAAGCAAGTCCGGCTCATCATCTGCCACTAAAATTTTATAGCCCTGGTTATCCATTTAACAGAAATTTAAAGCAAACCTAACCGTATTTTTTTATTCTGATACCTTTTTCGCATTCTGATTACGCAGAGTTAATAATAAATTAATTTTGATTCCAGGCCTTTCATTCCATTTAATTAGTTGAATAATTGCCCTTTAAGCTATGATGGTACAAATTTTGCGTAGATTTTTAACTTAATATTTATAATCAGGCTGTGTAATTTGAGGTTTATGTATATGAATAAATTTTTGCCGGTTCTTTTACTGCTGTTATTATCCGTACAAGTATCCGCCCAAAGAAGATCAAAACGTAGAAAAAAAAATGTACCGCAGGTGGTTGCGGTTGTGGACACCATCCCTGCTTACACGCCGGCCATGATCCGCCTGAAACTACATGAAAATATTGATGCCGACCAAAAGGCCCTGCTTGCCAGCGATGGCAATGCAGACGGCGTTTTAAAAGTTGGCACCGACAACAACGTGAACGAAGCGGCTACCAGGGCAGCTACCAAACAGGTAGATTGGCTGCAATATCACCTGGAAACCGATCCCAAGCTGGACCAGCGGTTAAAAGCCAACTATCTTTCAGGCCTTTCTGAGATCCTTCGATTTGTAAAAACGGGCTGGAAAAGAAATGAGGTGGATGCGGCTTACCTGCCCCAGATCATAACCGCCTATGAAAACTGTATAGAAGCCGACCGGAACAAACAATCGATAGCGCCGGTGATTCGCCCGCTGCCGTATGACGTGGCATCCACAAGCATTTTGCCCCGTGTATTTAAAGATAACCCGGGCTATAAAGAAGCCCGGGGACTGGTTCTGGTAAAGCTCAGCCAAAAATATCCCCAGCGAACTTTTGCCGCCCTGAAGGCAGAACCGGACGCGCCGCAGGCCGACAGTCTTATTAGAGTAATGGCGCATAAATACCCGCAGCAGGTTTATGATTATGCGCAGGCCAATAATAAGCTCAGCTATAAACTCCAGGGCATTGAGGATGATCCGCTGATCACCCATATTGTGGCAATGGCGCGGAGCGACAGCAAAAGCGGGCAGTTCTATTTTCCTTTTTTGGACAATATAGTAAAGGGAAAGATCACCACGAAGGAGATTGACGATGCTAAAAATGATCCGGTAAAATATTTTCGTTTATTGGTAAACACTGAAATAGAATACACTTCGCGCATGGCTAACGGCGATACGGCCATCGGATACAAGAGTTTGCTGGCCAAGATGGAGCAAAAAGCAAAAGATGACTTTATTGCTCCCATCAACGGACTGCATGAAAGTCCGGATGCGATCCGTTTCAGGGCTATTCAACCCCTGCGTGCGGAAGACCTGTACTATGTGGCAGTGCTTACCGATGGGTTGATCTATACCAGCAGCTATACCAATGGTGTGTATCCCTTAATGATGAAAAAAGCCGGGAATAAAGGCGATGAGCTGCTGAAAAAGCTAAACTTCGACCACTACCGTAAATTTATTGCCCAGGCGGCTGCATACAATACACTGAAAAATTTCCTGGGATCCTTTCAGAATCAGGAAGATACAAAGAATCTGATGACCACTTTCGTGAGCAATCTTGAAAAATCGGATGGCCTGGAAGACGGCGTGGATGTAGCAGATTCCTATGCCAGTGTTTATGAAACCCTGCCCGACCTGTCTAAGCAAATGTTGGAAAACGTAAAAAACAACCTGGACCGGAATCAGCATAACCGGAACAAAAAAGGTGTAGCCATCTACAGCATCTTGTACAACCTGTTCCTTTCTGCGGACTCCACCAACCACATCGACCTGACGCAAAAGCTGCATATTCCTCCTGTTTACGATGTATCCTTTAAAAGTCTGGCTAATGATAAAGGAGAAGTGGTATGCCAGGTATTCTTCTATGGCGATAAAGACGGGCAAACCATTTTCAATGGCTTCCTCGGCATGTTTAACTCTAACTGGAAAATTGACCGCAGCAATAAACAATGGGTGGTCATCCAATCTGCCAAAGGCAACCCGGTATCCATCTATGCCAACCGGCCGCTGGATGAAACCAAGGGCGAAGACGATGCCGCTCAGCGGGCATTGAATGCGTACCTGGAAGAGCATAATCTTTACCCCACCGTTACCATACACCGCGGTCATAGTTACTGGGCCCCTTCCACTATCGATTATATGTCGCCCACTTCAAAACTGGTATTCATGGGTTCCTGCGGCGGGTTTAACCTGATCGACTCTATTCTGCGGAAATCGCAGGATGCGCATATCATCGCCTCCAAGCAAATTGGTAAAACAGCCATCAACAAGCCCTTCTTTTTATTATTGACCGAGAAATTGCGTACCGGAAAAGATATTGAATGGATCCCCTTCTGGAAGGAATTCAAAAAAGCCGCCAACGTACCCGGCTTTGAAGATTATATTCCTCCCTATAAAAACTTAGGCGCCATTTTTATCAAAGCCTATAAAAAAGAAACCGGGCAAACGGATGTGTGATCTTTTGCGTCTTGGTTTTGTTAAAAGATCGTGGTAAGCTGCCTTCCTCAAAAAAAGGAGGTACTTTTGCGGCTCATTAATTTTTATTGTTAAGCATTATTCATGAAAAGACTGGCTTTAATTTTTGGGGTATTCCTCATCTGGCACGGCATTATTTATTCTCAATCAGAAACCGGATCTGTTCCCGCATATACTATACCCATTACCCGGCAAAAAAAACATGAGGATATTGACAAAATGCAGCAGCTGCTGCTGGGTAGTGACGGAAAAGCTGATAATACTTTTTCCTTTAACAATGATGAGGAAGCCAGCCGTATTGCGACCAACGCCATTACTACAAAAGTGGACTGGCTGCAGTACGAAATTGAAACGAACAAAGATATTGACAGCCGCATGAAGATCGGTTATCTTTCCGGGCTGACGGCCATTTTAAGTCATATGCGCACCGGATGGCTTAAAAAGGAGGTGCGTCCTTCGCATTTTGACCAGATCATTGCACTGTATAAAAAATTAATCGATGTAAATCAGAAAAAGGAATCATTAATTCCTTTTATCTCTTATTTCCCCTATGATATCGCGTATACAGCTACGCTTCCCCGCATATTTGAGGAAAATGCCAGCTACAAACAAATAAAAGATATTTTGCTGATAAAATATTGTACGCAGTATCCCGAAAAAACATTTGCTGCGCTTACCGATTATCCTGATGCCCCGATGGCAGACAGCCTTATAAAAGCTGCCGGGCGCCAATATCCTCAACAACTTTACAACTACGCTCAGGCAAACAATAAACTTAGTTATAAAATCCAGCAGATCAATGATGATCAGTTTGTAAAAACAATTGTATCCATGGCCCGGAATAATAGCAACAACGGGCAGATCTACTTTCCTTTTTTGGACAATCTTGTTAAAGGAAAAATAACAACGGCCCAGCTGGATGCTGCAAAAGATGATCGTTATAAATATTACAAGCTTTTGGTAAATACGCAGCTCGATTATGTGCAGCGGGCTATGAATGGCGATACCGCCATCGGGTATAGGGAACTGACCAACCGGCTGGAGAAAAAGGCCTCGGATGATTTTATAATGGAGATCAACGGATTGCACGAATCCCCGGATGCCGTCCGGTTTAAATGTATTGAGCCCTTAAATGCCCAGGAATTGTATTACCTGGCAGTGCTTACAGACGGATTAATTTATACCAGCAGTTATACGCACGGTGTGTACCCACAAATGATAAAAAAGATCAATAACCGGGGCGACTCCCTGCTGTTGTCGGTTCACTTTGATCATTATCGTAAATTCATCAGCCAGGCGGCCGCTTACAATAAACTAAAGGATTTTTTCACCACATTCAAAAGCGAAAACGACGCCCGGGACCTGATGACGGCATTTGTAAGCAGCCTGGAAAAATCGAAAGGGCTGGAAGACGGCGTGGATGTGGCGGATTCCTATGCCAGCGTTTACGAAACCCTCCCCGACCTATCGAAGCAAATGTTGCGCAATATCCGCCGGGGGCTGGAAGCCAACCAAAGCGCACATAACAGGCGGGGCGTCGCTATTTACAATATCCTGTACAAATTGTTCCTCTCCGCCGATTCCTCCAATAATATCAATCTTACCAAAGAGCTGGGCATTCCCCCGGTTTATACGGTACCTTTTAAGAATCTGACCAATGAAAAAGGCGAGATCATTTCCCAAATGTTCTTTTACGGGGATGAGGACGGTCAAATGGACTTTGATATTTTCGTACGCACTTTCAGCAGTGATCCCAACTGGAAGGTGGATCAAAGCAACAGCCAGTTTATTGTAGCAAAATCAGTTAAAGGCGCTCCTATTTATGTATATGTAAACCGGCCGTTTCCTAAAGTTGAAGATGGAGACAGCAAAGCTCAAAATACCATGGAGCAATACCTGGAAGATCATAATCTTTCCCCAACCATTACCTTCCACCGGGGGCACAGCTATCACGCGCCCACTAGTGTCGGGTACATTACGCCCACCTCCCGTATTGTATTTATGGGCTCCTGTGGTGGGTTTAACCTGATCGATTCGATTCTGAAAAAATCAAGCGACGCGCACATTATCACGTCCAAGCAAACAGGATACAGGGATATAAACCTGCCTTTTATACGGATACTGTTAGAAACCCTGAGGAGCCAGCGGGATATCGACTGGATGCCCTTCTGGAAGGAATTCAGGGAAAAAGCACATGTAACCGGGTTGGAAGATTATATTCCACCCTACAAAAACCTGGGCGCGCTCTTCATTAAAGCCTATAAAAAAGAAATGGGCGATGATGATCAGTAGCAGAAAGCTGTGATTATCATTTTAAAAGCCCCGATCTTTTTGAAGAGATCGGGGCTTTTTGTTTGCTGCCGGTTCCTGCCGAATACGCAGGTTCATCCCCGCTAACTATTGTTTCCACAACTGAACACCGCCATCAATCCCGTCTTCATTGGAAACAATGCTCATGGTATCGTCCAGCTCAAAAGTTATTTTCTTGGAGTTGCCACCTCCGATGTATAAATGATCGTAGTTAAAAGTAGTTTTCAGGATCTTCAGGATCTTCTCCAGGCGTTTATTCCAATCCTTTTTTCCCAGCGCATCATACACTTTTTGCCCGATGCACTGGTCGTAGGTCTTATTATCGAAGCAGGGATGCTGTCCGATTTCCAGGTGAGGCAATAATTTTCCGTTCAGAAAGAAGGCCGTACCAAAACCCGTGCCCAGGGTGATCATCATTTCAAACCCTTTTCCTTTAATACAGCCCAGGCCCAGCATATCCGCATCATTCACAACCCTTGCCGGTTTGCCCAGCGCTTTTGTCAGCAGCGCGGCCAAATCCACCTTATCCCAGTATTTTGACCCCAGGTTAGGGGCCGTATGAACAATATTATCCCGCACATAACCCGGAAAGCCTGCAGCAATGCGGTCATAGGTAAATCCTTTAACCAGCTCTTTTATTGTTTGAATAAGATTTTGTGGCGTTGCCGGATCGGGTGTGGGCAATTTAATATAGTCGTGCACCAGTGCTCCCTTTTCATTTAATGTGCTTGCCTTCACTTTGGAACCGCCAATATCAATTGCTAATGTAATTGCTCCCATTTATGCTGTTTTAAGCGAAAAGATACGCAAGATTTTATGTCTGTTTAAAATTTTTATTCTATAATTTCTACTGATCCTATTTGGTTAAAGCCGGGACGACTAAAAAGCATTTTTGCCGGCAAGGCGGCAAGACGGTAAATTTTAAAAGATGGAAAAACAAACCTTCCCGTTTTTCCGAATTCCCGGCGCCTTTTGACCTTTCACCTTTCTATTCGCCGGAATAACTATCTTGCAGTTCCATGACCGAGGCAAAAAAAGCATTTTTCGATATTTCCAAGTTAAGGCGCATCTTTCATTATGCCGCCCCGTACAGGAAAAAGTTCTATTTGTCGGTAGCGCTGGCCATCGTTCTTGCCATTATTACGCCCATCCGCCCCATGCTGATCCAGCTAACGGTAGACAAGTATATTGCCCATTCCATTCCCCGGATGGTGGTTACCATTACCCTTATTCAGGGCGTTATTATTCTTATTGAGACCGCTATGCGTTTTTCCTTTTCTTTTACAACGGCCTGGCTGGGGCAGGCGGTGGTTAAAGACATACGCGATGCAGTTTACAAAAAAATACTGGGCCTGAACCTGCGGCAATTTGATCGTACCCCCATCGGAACTCTTACCACGCGGACCATTAATGACATTGAATCGATAAATGATATTTTTTCCGACGGGCTGATCCCCATTATTGCCGATCTGCTTTCCATACTTTGCGTGTTGCTTTATATGTTTTGGGTAGACTGGCGGCTGACGCTGATCGCGCTCATTCCCTTTCCGATTATGATCATTGCCACGTATTATTTTAAAGAAAGCATCAACAAATCTTTTTTTAAAGTGCGCAATGCTGTTGCGGCGCTGAATGCTTTTGTGCAGGAGCATCTATCGGGCATGGGCGTGGTACAGGCCTTTCATTCAGAGGAGCGGGAATTTGATAAATTCAATGCTATTAACAAACAGCACCGCGATGCGAATATCCGGTCGATTTTCGCTTATTCTGTTTTTTTTCCGGTAATTGAGGTGGTGTTGGCCCTTTCCATAGGGCTGGTGATCTGGTACACTGCCGGCAAGGCCCTGGACCTTAAAGAAGGGCAGCAGGGCATTATAGTTTCGTTCATTCTTTGTCTGAATTTACTATTCCGTCCGCTGAGGATGCTGGCTGATAAATTTAATACCGTGCAAATGGGCATGATCGCCAGCGACCGGGTGTTCTCGGTTCTGGATAATGCCGACGTAACGCTGCCGCCCGCTGGCGGGTATGCCGATCCCCATCACCGGGTGCAGGGCGCCATTGCTTTTGAACAGGTATGGTTTGCTTATGTAAATGAGAACTGGGTATTGAAAGACGTTAGTTTTTATATCAGGCCCGGCGAAACCGTTGCCATCGTGGGCCATACGGGTAGCGGCAAAACTACTATTACCAATTTATTGAATCGCTTTTATACGATTCAGCAGGGTACAATAAAAATAGATGCCCGCGATATCATGCGCTTATCCCCTGAATACCTCCGGAAAAATATTGGCGTGGTATTGCAGGATGTTTTTCTATTCTCCGGATCCGTTTTAGAAAATATTACCCTGCGCAATCCGGCCATTTCCAGGGAACAGGTAATTGCAGCAGCCAAAATGATCGACATGCATGATTTTATTATGCGGTTGCCGGGGGGCTATGATTATAATGTAAAGGAACGCGGCGCTACACTCTCCCTCGGACAGCGCCAGTTGCTATCGTTCATTCGCGCCCTTTTATATGATCCATCTATCCTGATCCTGGACGAAGCCACTTCATCTATTGATACCGAAAGCGAGCTGCTCATTCAAAAAGCAACCGAAACCCTGGTAAAGGACCGCACTTCCATCGTTATCGCCCACCGGCTGAGCACGATCCGCAAGGCGGATAAAATAATAGTACTGGATAAAGGCGTGTTGGTGGAAATAGGTAGCCATGAAGCACTAATGGAGAAAAATGGATTCTACGCGCGGCTGCACCGGATGCAATTTCAGCAGCAGGAGGCTTAAACTAACTTTATTATACATTTTGTGTACCGGGGGTTTTAAAAATTATTTTTTTTACAGGCAACCCGTTTAAGAATTTCCTTGTATATATAGATATAAACTTTTCGTAACCTTATAAATATTGTTTGTCAGTATTGCACAAGACCGGGTATAGCCTGTCGGAGATCATAGGTGGCTGTAAGTTGGGGAACCCCAGCTGGCAGAAGGTGCTGTATGAACAATATTACGGATTCGGGCTTGCCATCTGCCTGCGCTATGCGGCATCAGAGCAAGTGGCTTTGGAGATTGTGAACGACGGGTTTGTAAAAGTGTTCAGGGGAATAAGGGAATTCAACGAACCAGTGGATGCGTTACAACTATCAAAAACGTTTATGTCGTGGTTTAAGAAAATAATGATCAATACCAGCATCAATTATACAAAGTCTGCTTTGAGCAAGGAAAGCGCCCGCTTAAAAACGGGCAGTCCGGAAGATCTTGAAGCAGGCACAGGTGAAAATGCATTTGACGGATTGGCCTATATGGACCTGGTGCGGCTGGTACAACAGTTAAGCCCGGCCTACCGGAATACTTTTAGTTTGTATGTAATGGAGGGCTATACCCATGATCAGATAGCAAAAATTCTCGGAATATCCGTTGGGGCTTCGAAATCAAATTTATTAAAAGCAAGAAAAAATTTAAGGGAGTTATTGGATACACTTAAATGAGCAAATTCACAAATATGACTGATGAAGAGTTGGATAAACTCTTTCGTGATGCGGCGGATCGTTTTCAGCCACCGGATGCCCCGGAAGGTGCCTGGGAAGCTTTTTACAAAGAAAAGCTTCTTCAGGAAGAACAACATCCAATTGAAGCGGGCAGACCTTTCAGAAAAAAGATACTGGCTTTTCTGATCCCCCGTCCGTCCTGGCAATTTGCCGCATCCTGCTTATTTCTTGTTTTAGCGGCCTGGTTCTTTCTGAACAAAGAAAAGCCAACTGCGTTCAGCGCAGCAGCCGGACCGGGAAATACGGCTGTGGGGGTTGCAGGCAATAACAGCACCGATTCGTCCAGCAGGGAGCAACAGAGCGCAACCGGTGCAACAGCGGGTATAGATGCCCCGGTTGCGGTACTGCCGGCCGAACCAGCCAGGGGGGAATCGGGCATATTGCCGCACAAAGAACAGGTTGAAGGATTTATAACAAACCAGGAGTCCCCAAATTTTTCGCCTGGAGTAAAGGGGGCCACAAAGAAAGATTCGCTGTTGCCCCGGCAGCAAACACACGGAATATTCTCATTAAGAGAGAACCAGGGAGATAAAGAAAATAAGCCGGCTTATCACTCAAATCCACAATGGACTCCGCAAACGGAAACGGCAAACAACAGTGGCAGCGGGGGTTTTAAATGGCAGATCGGGGTGCAGGCGGGTTCCAATCTGGGTATGGTTAAGGGAGATGTATCCAAAAAACCTGGAGTGAATGCGGGGGTGGTGGTGCAAAGAAAATTAGGAAGCTCAAGATTTTCCCTGGAATCCGGCGTTATGTATGAATCGATGACGTATGCCGTCAACAATACAGATTTTACGCCGAACGGCTATCCCGTATCCTCGAAAGTGTCCAATATTGAAGGCTCCTGTTCTATGATCGATGTTCCCGTTAATGTGCGGTACGATGTGGTGGCCTCTAAAAAGAACAAGGCATTTATAAGCACCGGCGTATCGCCAACAATGATTGTTAAGCAAAGCTATGTGTATGATTACGATAAAGGAGACGGGCCGGCCCGGATCGACCGGGATGTTTCCGGAAAAGGGAATAGTGTTTATGCCGTGGCAAACTTGTCGATAGGATATGAGCAAAAATGGAATCATGTTTCTGTTCAGATCGCCCCTTACGTCAAAATCCCAATGGGAGAAATCGGTTATGGTAATTTGAGTCTGGGCGGAATTGGCACGCAGATATCCATAAAAAAAGATTTGTAGACGATCTCTATCTATTAATTCTAAAATAACAGTATTATGAAACAGGTAAAAAAAACCTTCGCGTTTTTTGGTGTGCTGCTTTTTGCCCTAACATTACTATCAAAGTGCTCAGGAAAAAAAGACAGCGTTAACAGTAACCCGCCTCCCGGTGGAACCGACTGCTCCACCATCCAGGCAAAATTTGCCGCCAATGTGTACCCCATCATCCAGGCTTCCTGCCAGCTATCCGGTTGCCACAATAATACGGACAGGGCCGGCGGGCACGCCTGGACTTCCTACGCAGAAATATCCGCAAGCGCTTCGCTTATTAACTCGGATGTGCAGTCTGGCAAAATGCCTAAAACCGGCTCCCTTACCGCCGCTCAAAAACAGATTATTAATTGCTGGGTGAATTCAGGAGCACAAAATAATTAGAAGATGAAACGCCGGAAAATAATCCTGTTGCTTGCGATAATAGCTATAGCAGGTGTACTGTACGGGTTGTACTGGTACTACAAGCAACCGCAGGATATAAGAAGCGCCCCGCCGCAGCTGGAAAGTACCGCTGCCCGCATCATTGCAGACTTTAATAGGGATGAGCAGGTTGCTACAAAAAAATATGTGGACAAGGTCATTTTGATCAACGGCAAGGTTGCGGATATAAAAGTTGAATCAAATGGTACCGCTACCGTTTTCCTGGACGGCAATGATCCCCTGGCTTCCGTTACCTGCAGCTTCTATAATGACCAGGCCGGCAGTTTGAAAACAGTAAAGCCCGGCGCTATGATAAAGATCAAAGGCGTTTGCACCGGCAAGCTTATGGATGTCGTATTTAACAAATGCAGTATTGTCCCATAACAAAACAACTTTAAAATGAAAACCGGACTATTCATCATCAGCTTTTTGCTGTTGACTGTTGCAGCATTTTCACAAAAATACTTTACTAAAAATGGCACCGTTTCTTTCCAGGCAGGAACTGCCCTTGAAGATATCGACGCCACTAATAAGTCGGCTGCCAGTGTTTTTGACGCAGCCACCGGACAAATCGAATTTGCCGTTTTGATCCGTGGGTTTGAATTGCGAAGGGCATTGATGCAGGAGCATTTCAACGAAAATTATATGGAAAGTAATAAATACCCTAAAGCCACCTTTAAGGGGAAGATATCCAACCTGCAAAGTATTTCCTTTCAAAAACCCGGCTCCTATCCCGCAACAGTATCCGGCGTTTTAGAAATACATGGTGTAAAAAAACAGGTAACAGCAAATGGCACCCTGCAGGTATCCGGAACGTCGGTGCAGGCACTGGCGAAATTCCCCGTCATCATCAATGACTATAACATTGCCATTCCCGGAATTGTACGGGATAAGATCTCCCAGACGGCAGTTGTAACGGTCAACTGTACCTATACGCCTTTACATTAATCCATTTACTAATTTCTTAAACCTTTACGAATGAAATATTTAATCACCGCCGGCCTGCTCTTCGTTATTACCATTCTGCAAGCCCAGGATAACGATCCGATGCAACACTTGCTGGATTCGGCCAGCACGCCTCAAAAAGAATATGTTACCGGCGCCTTTAAATCAAGCCGGGTCATCAATGATCACTCGATGGAGTTCATCGGCAAACATGTGCTGGATGTAAGGATCCTGCACCGTTTTGGAAGGGTCAACGACGGAATTAATGAATTCTTTGGCCTCGATCAGGCCAGCATGCGCCTGGGGTTTGACTATGGCCTGGGTAAAAACCTTACTATCGGCGTGGGGCGCAGTACTACTGACAAAGAACTGGACGGTTTTATTAAATATCGCCCCATTCAGCAGGCAGTGGGTGGAAAAGGTGCCTCCCCGGTTTCAGTAGTGCTGGTTACCGGTGCCGCGTTAACCACCATACAGTTTCCGTCTGATGCAAAATACACTTCCACCACGGACCGTATGGCGTATTATAACGAGGTTATCGTAGGCCGGAAATTCAGCAATGCTTTCAGTTTACAAGTGTCGCCTATATATGTGCACCGAAACCGGGTACCAGACCAGGCAGATTTTAATGATACCTACGCCGTGGGGATCGGTTCAAGACTAAAACTTTCTAAAAGGGTGGCTTTTGTGGCCGATTACTGCTACGTGGTAAGCGGATTAAACAAAAACGTTTACACCAATCCGCTTTCCGTGGGTTTTGATATTGAAACCGGGGGCCACGTGTTTCAACTGCATTTCACCAATTCCACGGGTATGAATGAAAAAGCCTTTATCACCAATACCACGGACAGTTGGGGGAAAGGAGATATACGCTTTGGCTTTAATCTTTCAAGGGTTTTCACCATTGGTGGTAAAAAGAAAAAAAGTGCTCCGGAGGCCTGAGCCATTTGAACCCCTTAACAAATCTCAACTGACAAATAAAAAAATAAATATGAAATCGTATTCTTTATCTCAGCAATTAAGCAGCAAAACAGGCATTGCACTGTTTATTGCGCTTGCAGCTGCAGCACTTATTTTTCCCGGCTGCAGCGCCAATAATGCCTACCAGGCCCCGGTACAAATGGAAGTTCAATTGCGGACAAGTGCCACGCTTGGCAGCTATCTTACCGACAAGGACGGCAGAACTCTGTATTATTTTGCCACAGATTCTGTTACCGTAAATACCTGCACCAGCCCCGCGTGTATGGGAAAATGGCCGGTATATTATAGTGATAAATTAAGCGCAACAACTACCGGGACCGGGCTTACTTTTTCCGATTTCGGCATGATAACCACCTCCGGCGGCGCCAAACAAACTACTTACAAGGGCCGGCCCCTCTATTATTACGCCCCCGCAGGCGACGGCGTAAGGGAAGCGGTGGGCGCCACCAGCGGCGAGGCGGTGGGCAATGTATGGTTTGTGGCAAAGCCCGACTATACCATTATGATCACCAGGGCGCAATTAGTAGGCCTTAACGGCAAAAACTACACCTTCACCATTACCTCCCCCACCCCCACTTATGTGGAAGGCGATGGCAAATCATCCTATTTTACTGACGCACATGGCGTGGCTTTATACATTTTTAAACCCGACAAACAGAACACCAACACTTTTACCAAAGCCGATTTGTCCAATAATTCCGTATGGCCGGTTTATGAAATGGATAAGATCGTGGTTCCGTCTATTCTGGACAAGACACAATTCGGGGTGATCACTGTTTATGGTAAAAAACAAATGACTTATAAAGGATGGCCGTTATATTATTTCGGGCAGGATGCCATGACGATGGGATTTACTAAAGGAGTATCCCAACCCACCCCGGGCATGTGGCCGATCGCTACCAAAGACCTGGTGCCGGCAACGCCTTAACCTGACTAAGGATAGGTTCGATAGGTTTATAGAAAAGCCGTCTTCTAAAAAAATTGAGGGCGGCTTTATTGTTACCGGTAATTTTTGTCAGAGCCATAGCTTTTGATAAAAACAGGAATGCCCAAGATATTTAGTAAATTGCAGCCATGGCAGACGAAAAGAAATATCCCAAAAATGACGCCCCGTTACCTCTGTTGCAGAAGCCGGGCGCCATTATGCAAACCTTTTCCAGCCAGGAAGAAGCAGAGCTGTACCGGCTTAAAAAAAATCTTGCCCGCACAGATATGGAGCGTTTTCAAATGCTCTGCAGGTTGATCCGGATCGGGAAAATGCT
Source organism: Niabella sp. (assembly GCA_017744795.1). Classification (GTDB taxonomy): domain Bacteria; phylum Bacteroidota; class Bacteroidia; order Chitinophagales; family Chitinophagaceae; genus Niabella. Next base: position 29,342 of record JAGIAQ010000044.1, read on the forward strand.
TTCAAGTGCTGGAAAAACAACTCATTAACCCAATTTATGGATATACTTGATGAAGAACTGTTACAATTCTGGGAAACATTAAATAAGAATCAGGTTTCATATATAAATGGTGGGCGGTTTTGCCGTAAATCTACAGGGGTTTAACCGGGCAACAGAAGATTCTGACCTTTGGCTGAAAGATGACCTTCAAAATCGTAAAAACTTCAGGCAGGCCTTTAATCAACTTGGTTATGGGGACTACCCTTCCTTTGAAACCATGCAATTTGTGCCCGGCTGTACCCAATTTTATATCGCTCACGGCCTGGTTTTAGACATTATGACCTCGATGAAAGGTTTGGAACACCTTAGTTTCGACGAATGTTTACAAATGGCGACTATTGCTGATTTAGGCGCGATTAAAGTCCCTTTTCTCCATATCAACCACCTCATCGCCAATAAAAGGGCGGTCAATCGCCCCAAAGACCAGATCGATGTTCTGGAACTGGAACGGATCAAAAAAATACTGGGCGAACAGGCCGGAAAACTGTAAATTCCCTCTATAAATTCCCTTTTTTATCTGTTTCAGCCTTATCTTTGCCGCAAATTTCAGAGCAGTATGGGTTTTAAATGGTTCAAATCCTTTATGGTAGCGGCTTTAAGCCTGTTTTTGGTATCTTCAGTTCAGGTTGCGGCTGCACAAGAGGACGCGCACGCCGATACTACCGCCAAAGAGGAGAAATTTAACCCCGGCGAGGCCATTTTACACCACATTGCCGATAGCCACGAGTTTCATTTTTTTACTTTAAAACATGATGATGGCTCTCAAACCCACGGCGCTTTACCGCTGCCTGTGTTTTTATATTCTCCTCAAAGAGGCTTTTCCGCCTTTATGTCGTCTAACTTCCACCACGGCGAAGAAGCTTACAATGGTTACAAACTGGAGCACGATAAAGTGGTAGCCATAGATGCCAGCGGAAACGTAGACGAATCAGTAAAAGTGTACGATTTTTCAATCACCAAGAACGTAGCACAGATGCTTATTGCCCTGGTAATACTGGTATGGCTGATGACCAGCATGGCAAAGAAATATAAAAGCGGTCAGGGCGTTACATCCGCACCCAAAGGATTGCAAAACGCTATTGAGCCGGTAATTACCTTTGTGAGAGATGATATTGCCAAGCCCAACCTGGGACCCAAATACCAGAAATTTCTACCTTATTTATTAACCATTTTCTTTTTTATTCTCATCAATGCAATACTGGGTATGTTCCCGGGCTCAGCGAATGTAACGGGTAATATTGCCTTTACTGCTGTGTTAGGTCTTATTGCCTTTATTGTGATTATATTTAACACGAACGGTCATTATTGGCAGCATATTTTCTGGTTCCCCGGAGTGCCCCTTCCTGTTAAAATATTAATGATCCCTGTGGAGCTGATGGGGGTTTTCACCAAGCCGTTTGCATTGATTGTCCGTTTGTTTGCAAACATGACAGC
>JAGIAQ010000045.1:0-17076 GCA_017744795.1 Niabella sp.
TCTACATTCCTTATTCAATATTTCTTATTCTGCATTCTCCGGAATCCGCCGCTTAGATAAACGACATTGATTGACTATTGACCTCTCACCATTGACCGCCCTAGTTCACAAATCCCCAAAAGATACCCACCCTTATCAGCAGCCCTGGATACGGATAGGTATAAGCGGCATAATTGTTATTCGTAAAGCCCCAGCTGCCGTTTAAATTATGAAAAGTATTCAGGTTCTCTGCGCGAACAAAAGCTTTAAAGGCGTTGATCCGGAAATTAAGATAGGCTGCAATATTTGGCAATTGGTACGGTACGGTCACCGCATCCTGGTAAAAGAATTGCCCCAAAAGAGGCGAGTAATTATCGCCTTTATAGTTGGTACGGTAGTTCACCTCAAACCCCATCGCCAGGTTTAATTTCGGGTAACCCAGGTTGCCTTCGTAGCCCAGCCGGTTGCGGGTATAAACGGTAGGAATATGCACCGGTGCACCGCCCAGCACCTGTTGAAAATACACTTCGGACCGCCACTTCCACTGTTTGGTCCTGCCGGCAGCGAATATTTTATTTAACCCGATCTGCACCACGTTAAAGGGCGAATTATATTGATTTATTTTATAAAAATCGGTGTAATAAATATAGTTGGTCATCAGGTAATAATGCCCGGTTAACCGCAATTGCAGCAGGGGCTGATAGATGTCAGCATATAAATGTGTAATATTCTCTTTTTTCAGATCGGGCGTTGCCGCCTTCATATAGTTAAAGCTGCTGTTTGCGTAGGTTGTAATAAAATCCGGCGACTTATTGCTATTCTGTCCCCCAAGGGTCAGGCTACCGATCTTCTGCCCCAGCAGGCTTTGCACGCTGGCCCCGGCTTCATAGTCACCCGCATTTAATCCCACAAAATAGATCTTCCCAAAGGCCGTCATATCCCATTTTTTATTTTTGGTACGGTTCCGGTATTCTGCATGACCAAAAACATTATACCAGGTTGCCGACTGCCGGTAGCCAAAAGGCTCCAATGCAGATTGCCGGGGTATGGTATCAAACAAGCCTGAAAGATTTTGCATGCTGGCGCCCAACTTCAGGAACTGCTGGGTATTCTTTTCATCGGGATAGGTGTAAATAGAAAAATCGTTGATCAGCTCCCGCCAGCTGTCTTTTTTGTTGTACGCAGCACCGGAGTCCACAAACATATTGTACTGCTGATAAAAAGAAGGAACAGCGCTGTGATCTGTAAACTGAAAATTGTATTTACTGTACTCGATCGTATGTTCCAGCCGCACTCTTGGAAAAAACAATTTAACCACAGAGCTATCAGTTACGAGGGAGTCCTTTCTTCCAAAATCGTATTGCTGCCGCATCAGCAGATGCAGATCAGTATATTTATTTCCCGTTGAAATATTAGTGCTGAAGAAATTAGCTGAGTAGCCGGTTCCTCCTCCCAATTTCACCGGGATAAAATCACGCTGGGCATAAATGGCACTGTCCATCAGGCTGCGGTCCTTAAGCCCTCCGTTCTCCGAGGCCTGCAGTTTGTTGGCAACAATAGCGATATAGTTGTTGTAGCGTTTGTTCGTAGACTGCACCCAGTTGGTGACCATATAATTATTATGCGCCGTTTTCTGGTTCTGGTAAGTTCCCGGCGAATTCAGCAACTGGTATTCAAAATGAATGTTCCAGTTTGGTCGTATATTTTGCGTGTGCAGAATATGAATAAACTGTTCGGAGCGCGTGCCCAGTAAATAGTTCAGCTCCGAGTAAGGCCTTGTAGTGGTAAAAAAACGGGCCTTATCTACAGTGTATTTATAAATATCATAGGCATGAAACCCCGGGTCCCAGCCCGATTTCATCGCGGGGGAAAATAAATAGGATTGCGCAGCTGCACCGAAGTTGCCCAAATAGTTATATTCCGCCGGCATGGGGTAATAACGGGTAAGGTCATTGATGGATGAATCCAGCTTATAGCTCCGCAGCGTATCCAGGTAACGATAGCTGATTGTAAGAGAGTCTTCAAATTTATTCCTTTTGGCCAGACTATCATTTCCGGATCCTGCATTTTTAATTCCACGAAAGCGGCTGCCCATATTTCCCAGCGGATTTTGAGCGGCTGTGCCCAGCCCTGCAAGAACAAAAAATAAAATAAGATAAAACTTCATTTATTGATTTTAGGCCTGTGCCACCATTTGAGTAAATAAATGCGCCAGTTTCGGCTCTGCCTGTTTTGCGGCCTCCAGCACTTCCTCATGCGTGATCGTATTTTCTTCATCGCGGATACCGAGGTCGGTAATAATACTTACCGCAAAAACATCCAGTCCCATATGATTGGCTACAATTGCTTCCTGCACCGTGCTCATGCCAACGGCATCTGCCCCCAGGATATGGATCATTTTATATTCGGCACGGGTTTCAAAAGTGGGGCCGGTTACGGCGTAATAAACCCCTTCGCGCACGTCGATCTGCGCGGCACCGCAAATTTCCCGCGCACGGAAAATCAGTTCTTTTTTATAGGGCTCGCTCATATCCGGGAAGCGGGTGCCCCATTCGTCTATATTTTTGCCCACCAGCGGGTTGGGCGTTCCAAAGCTGATATGGTCTGTAATGATCATAATATCCCCCACTGCAAACCCCGGATTTACGCCACCGGCGGCATTGCTTAGCAATAGTTGTTTGATGCCCAGCTGCTGCATCACTCTTACGGGGAAAACCACTTCCTGTGGCGTGTAGCCTTCATAAAAATGAAAGCGACCGGCCATGGCAACCACTTTTTTACCAGCGAGACGCCCAAAGATCAGTTTTCCGGAATGCCCTTTTACCGTAGAGACCGGGAAATTTGGTATTTCCGAATAAGGCACTTCTTTTTCGACCTGGATATGCTGGGCGAAATTTCCCAGTCCGCTCCCCAGTACTATTCCCACTTCCGGAGAAGCCGGGTAAGCTGTTTTCAAAAATGCCACGGTTTCTGCCACCTGCCCGATTATTGACGCTGCCATAGTAATCACTTAAATGGGGCAAATATAATAAAACTAGCAGGTATGCCCGCTTTTGAAAACACGGCTTCGGGTATCTTTTAAAACTATTAACAGGGTTTAGCTATCAGTTGTCAGTTGTTCAGCATTCAGCGTTGAGCATTCAGCATTGCGCGTTGAGCGTTGCGCATCCAGAATCCCCCGTCAAAGTTTCAACCGAATCCTTATCTTCGTGCGAAAGTTTTTATTATGAATCTTCATGAATATCAAGCTAAAGAATTATTAAAAAAATATAATGTTCCGGTGCAGGAAGGTTATGCCTGCAGTTCTGTGCAGGAAGCCGAAGAAGCATATCGCAAGATCAAAACCGATACCGGAAGCAAGTTTGCTGTTGTTAAGGCGCAGATCCATGCCGGAGGCCGGGGAAAAGGAACCATCAAAGAAACAGGTATTAATGGGGTAAAAGTTGCAAAGTCTCTGGAAGATGTTGAAACTTTTGCAAAAGGCATCCTGGGCGGCACCCTGGTAACCATACAAACCGGCCCGGCGGGTAAAGTGGTTAACAAGATCTTTGTTGGCCAGGATATGTACTATGATGGCCCTTCTGAAAGACAGGAATTTTATCTTTCTATTTTGCTGGACAGAAGCAAAGGGCAGAATGTGATCATGTACAGCACCGAAGGCGGTATGAGCATTGAAGATGTGGCGCACGATACCCCCGAGAAGATCTTTAAAGAATGGGTACATCCTTCCGGACGTTTGCTGGGTTTCCAGGCAAGAAAAATTGCGTTCAACCTGGGACTGTCCGGCGCGGCATTTAAGAACTGCGTAAAGTTCGTTACTAATTTATATGATGCATATGTGGGGCTGGATTGCGGTATGCTGGAGATCAACCCGTTGTTTAAAGCTGCAGATGACAAGATCATTGCCGTGGATTGTAAAATGAATATCGACGATAACGCCATGATCCGCCATGCTGATCTGGTGGCGCTGCGCGATGTTACTGAAGAAGATCCTACAGAAGTAGAAGCCGGTAAATACAATCTGAACTTTGTAAAACTGGATGGTAACGTGGGCTGTATGGTAAACGGTGCTGGTTTGGCCATGGCAACAATGGACATGATTAAATTAAGTGGCGGCGAGCCTGCCAACTTTTTGGACGTTGGCGGTACAGCCAATGCGCAGACCGTTGAAGCCGGTTTCAAGATCATTATGAAAGACCCCGCGGTTAAGGCGATACTGATCAATATTTTTGGAGGTATTGTTCGTTGCGACCGGGTGGCTGCGGGTGTTATTGAGGCCTATAAAAATATGGGCAATATCAATATCCCTATCATCGTGCGCCTGCAGGGAACCAATGCTGAAGAGGCAAAAAAACTGATCGATGAAAGCGGTTTAAAAGTAGAATCAGCAATATTGTTAAGCGAAGCGGCGGACCTGGTGAAGAAAGCGGTAGCTTAATTAATAACAAAAATAGTTTAGAAAAAGGACGTCTGTTGAGGCGTCTTTTTTTTGTAGCGCCGGGAAGGCGGAAAAGGGGGAAGGTTTGTTTCAGATTTAGCATTGTCCCACAAGTCCCACAGGTCGCCTGGGTGGGACTTGTGGGACAGGGCGACCGAGCGCTATCAAGTGCGGCCCGTCAGGCCGCTTGGTGATAATAAACCGTTACTTTATCAGCTCCGGCAAATTCTTCAGCATATCATCGGTGATAGCGGCAAGATCATATTCATGCTTCCAGCCCCAGTCATTGCGTGCCACCGTATCATCGATACTTTGCGGCCAGCTATCGGCGATCTGTTGCCGGTAATCCGGTTGGTAGGTAATTTCAAATTCGGGAATGTGCTTTTTTATTTCGGATGCAATTTCTTTGGGCGAAAAACTGATCCCCGCAACATTGTAAGAAGTGCGCACCGAGATGCGGTCCTTCGGGGCTTCCATCAGCTCAATGGTGGCACGTATCGCGTCCGGCATGTACATCATCGGCAGATAAGTATCTTCTTTTAAAAAGCTTACGTATTTTTTATCTTCCAGCGCATCATGAAAAATTTCCACGGCATAATCGGTAGTGCCGCCGCCCGGCGCCGATTTATAAGAGATCAAACCGGGATAGCGGATGCTCCGTACATCTACCCCGTATTTCATATTGTAATAATTACACCAGAACTCCCCCGCGTATTTGCTGATACCATAAACTGTTGTAGGTTCAATAATGGTTTGCTGCGGACAATTTTGCCGGGGCGAAGTAGGACCAAAAACCGCGATGGATGAAGGCCAGTACACCTTTTGAATATTTTCTTCCCGCGCAATATCCAATACATTTAATAAGCCCTGCATATTCAGGTGCCAGGCTAACCCCGGGTTTTTTTCGCCGGTGGCGGAAAGGATGGCGGCCAGCAAATAGATCTGCGTAATGTTCTGACGGATCACCTGTACATGCAGCATTTCCTTGTTCATTACATCAATGCTCACGTAAGGGCCCGAGCCTTTTAATAAAGGGTTCTCTTCCCGCAAGTCGGATGCTACCACATTGTTATTGCCGTAAATCTCCCGCAGCGCCATCGTTAGCTCTACACCAATTTGGCCGGAAGCGCCAATAACCAGGATCTTGTCTTTTGTCATATGGTATTTGTTTTTGAGAATGCAAATATAGTTTTATAAACCACTGGTTGCAGCTGGCTGTGCAATCGTTTGTTGAAGGGGTCAATCATTTTTATGGAGCGATTAAAAAATATTTTTGGGCCGGTAAAGCGCGGAAGCGGTAAGCCCTGGTCTTTATACAATTTTATGGATGAAAAATTTAGTGTAGGTTTGTAGCCATGCAAGCATTTCTTAAAAACCTGTTTGAAGGCCAGCAATACGATCCCGGTAATTTCTTCCTCCTGGCGGGGCCCTGCGTGGTGGAAAGCGAGGATCTGGTAATGACCGTAGCCGATACCGTTAGAAGTATCTGTAAAAACCTGGGCATTCCCTACGTATTTAAATCGTCCTACCGGAAGGCCAACCGCAGCAGTGCCGGCTCTTTTACGGGCATCGGCGATGTGGCCGCTCTGGAGTTGTTGAAAAAAGTACATGATACCTACCAGCTGCCGACAGTGAGCGATATACATGCGCATGAGGAAGCAGCTATTGCGGCGCAATACATCGATATGCTGCAGATACCCGCCTTCCTGAGCCGGCAAACGGACCTGCTGGAAGCGGCTGCCAAAACCGGAAAGATCGTGAACATAAAAAAGGGCCAGTTTTTGAGCGGCCCCGCTATGCAGTTTGCTGTAGATAAAGTAAAACAGGCCGGAAACGACAAAGTACTGCTTACCGACCGCGGCAACACGTTCGGCTACCAGGACCTTGTGGTAGATTTTCGTAATATTCCCTGGATGCAGGAGCACGGAGCGCCGGTGATAATGGATTGTACACATAGCCTGCAGCAACCCAACCAAACCAGTGGTGTAACGGGTGGTAATCCTTCACTGATCGGCACTATTGCGAAGGCTGCTATTGCAACCGGCGCCGATGGTTTGTTTATTGAAACTCACCCTAACCCTGCTGTTGCCAAAAGCGATGGGGCCAATATGCTGAAGCTGGATTACCTGGAACCTTTGCTGGAACAACTGGTAAAGATCAGGAAGGCGATCCTTCCGGTTGGTTAATAGCAGTACTGCCGTTGAGGTATACGATCGTCCACGGCGGAAACGCGTAGGATCGATGCCCTTTGCACTGCAGCACAAGTGAGTGACACAAGGAAGATCCCATTAGCACTGCAGCCGGGTGCATTAAATAAAGCCTCCTTTATTAACAAAATAATTTAAGGTATGAAATCACTGTCACTACCCCTTTGGACGCTGCTGGCGCCTGTTTTAGCCTGGGCAGCTTATTTTACTATTGGCGGGATGACGGGCACCGTGCCGATAGTGCTCCTTTCGGTTGTGCTGATTGCGGGGGTACTTGCAGCCGTACATCATGCAGAAGTAGTGGCACACCGGGTGGGCGAACCCTTCGGCACTATAATACTGGCACTGGCGGTCACCGTAATTGAAGTATCATTGCTGGTTTCGCTGATGTCCTCCGGCGGCGAAAAAACGGCGGCGCTGGCGCGGGATACCGTTTTTGCCGCCATCATGATCATTCTCACATTTATCATTGGCATTTGCATCCTGGTGGGCGGGGTTAAATTCAAAGAACAATTTGTAACGAAGCACGCTGCCACTTCTGCCCTGGTGGCCCTTACCGCTATATTAGTATTAACCCTGGTGCTGCCTAACTATACTACCAGCCGCCCCGGACCTCAATATACCAATCCGCAATTGATCTTTGCTGCTGTAGTAAGTCTTATTATTTACTCCAGTTTTATCATGATCCAGTCTGTACGCCACCGCGATTATTTTTTACCTAAAGATGAAGCCGGACACCTGGAGGAGGAAGATACCCATGCCACGCCTCCTTCTGATAAAACCACCTTCACCAGTTTGTTTTTGCTGATCGCCTGTTTGGGCGCTGTAGTGCTGCTGGCAAAGAAATTGTCGCCTTCGCTGGAAGCAGGTGTTGCGTCCATTGGCGCGCCCAATGCGTTGGTGGGAATCATTATTGCCATGATCGTGTTATTACCGGAATGTATTGCCGCCATACATGCGGCCCGTAAGAACCGCCTTCAGACCAGCATGAATCTGGCGCTGGGTTCTGCGTTAGCAAGCATCGGGCTTACCATTCCGGCAGTGGCGATCTATACCTTATTCAGTCATACCACTGTTCTATTGGGGATTGACACTACATCTACGGTGTTGCTGGTGCTTTCTATTTTTACGGTAATGCTTTCATTAGTAACCGGCAAAACAAATGTGCTGTACGGAGTGGTGCTGCTGACGATTTTTGCAGCGTATTTATTTCTGAATATTTTTCCATAAAAAGGGTCCCGCAGATCGCGCAGATTTAACGCAGAAAAGAAAACAAAATGATCAGCGGCAATCAGCGGGAACTTTTATTTTAACTGAACCGCCAGCGACATTCCTACATTGTTATTTCTGTTTAAAAGGGAAGGGCTTATTTTCAAAGAAAGGCCGGAAGAAACGTCGAAACTGCTTAAATGCGCATCTACTGTGGCATCCACAACATTTAGCGCCCAAACCAGCAGAAAACCGATAAGTGAATTGTCTACATATTGCCGGTATCGCCGCTCCTGGCTTTGCAACCCCGGAAGATCGATCGTATTACCTGAAAAAAAAGGACCTTTGAGTGTTTGATAAACTTTGGCAAAGTTCGGACCGCTGAGACTATCCCTTCCATGTTGAATATTGTCCCCAACGGAGTAGGCATACTGGAAGCGCTTAAACCATTTCAGGTTATCTACAAAAAGACCGGCAGTGATGCCCAACCCGGCATATATGACCGGAACTTTCCATACACGACGATTATACACCTGCCCCCATCCCGGCAAAACGGCGGAATGAAGAGCTTTTAAGGCACTGGAAATGTTAAAATTCGTGGTTTTGATTTTACTGAAAATTTATACTCACCTGCCGGTCTCCTGGCGGGACTTGTGTGACTGGCGGGACCCTGTACCCAATGCTGCGGTTGTGTCTGTCAGCCATGTCTCCCGGTCACCCGAAAGTTAGTGAGATAATTAAGTAAACAAAGTGAGGAAAGTATCATAGGTGTTAAGCAGACCAACGCACCCCTTTATTACTAACTGTGTTGTCCCGTTCCCGGGGCAGCTTACTCAGCCGTAGGCTCCTTTTCCTTCACCACTACCAGGTCATTCAGATCCACCTGCATCGGCAGGAGGCCTATTTTCACTACCGCCCTTTTACCTTTTAACTCCAGCACCTCACCCACCTGGTGATTGCGTTTCATCTTTACTTTATCACCCGGCTTGATCTCTCCACCTACTTCTTTGTATTTGGACTCAATTTTTTTCTGGATCTTGCTGACCGTCTTTTTTTCATCCCTGTTAAACAGCAGGTTATTGATCTGTTTGATCAGCTTTTGCTTATCCTCTTCTTTTTTCCATTCCAGGGTGATCTGCTTCAGCTTGCGCTCCATGTCTTTCAGATAAGCGATACGGTCTTCAGAGATCTTGTTCTGCTCCCGGAGCACATTCAGCTGCTGTTGGTGCTTTTCCTTATCCAGCACCCGCTCCATCTCTTTTTTCAATCGCTCGTTTTCCTTTATCAGCCGTTCCAGCTCTTTATCTTTTTTGGTAAGATCGCGCAGATTTTGTTCCGTTCGGTTTAATAATTTATCCAGCCGGTACTGGTCATCATCCACCATTTCCCGGGCCTGGCTGATCAGCCGCTTGTCGAGCCCGATGCGTTCCGCAATGGAAAAGGTATAAGAGCTGCCGGGCCGGCCCACCACCAGGTGAAATAAAGGCTGGAGGTTCTTTTCATCAAAAGCCATGGCGCCATTCACAATACCATGCGTTTTCCCGGCCATTATTTTCAGATTCAGGTAGTGGGTGGTAACAATACCATAGGAATGTTTTTTCAACAGTTCCAACAGGATCACTTCAGCAAAAGCCCCGCCCAGGTTGGGGTCACTGCCGCTGCCCAGCTCATCAATAAAAAACAATGTTTTACCGTTGGCCTGCTCCATAAAATATTTCATATGAAGCAGGTGGCTGCTGTAGGTACTTAGTTCAAACTCCAGGCTTTGCGTATCGCCAATATGGATCATGAGCTGCTTAAACACGCCGAACGCGCTGCCCGGGTGCACCGGCACCAGCAGGCCGCTCTGGACCATCAGTTGCAGCAGGCCCACCGTTTTCATCGTAACCGTTTTACCACCGGCATTGGGACCGCTGACCACCAGTATCCGCTGACTTTCATCCAGGGTTACGGAAACGGGAAAGGTTTGTTTTTTTGTTTTTTTATTGTACAGATACAATAACGGATGTACAGCATTTACCAGGTGCACCTGTGCTTTATCCTGTACCACAGGAAACTCGCCGTTGATCTCGATGGAAAATTTTGCCTTCCCGCGGATGAAATCATATTCACCCACAATGGCATGATAGGTCATTAATAATTCAGCATAGGAAGCCAGCCGCGCGGTGAGCTGACGTAAAATACGATCCACTTCCCTGTGCTCCTCATGCTCCAGGTCGCTCACCTCATTATTCAGGTGGATGGTTTCTTCCGGCTCAATAAAAGCGGTTTTACGGCTATCGCTTTCGCCATGCAGAATGCCCTTTACGGTACGTTTCTGCTCGGCAAAAACAGCAATCACACGACGGCCATTCATAAAGCTCTCCTCGATCTCCGCCAGGTAGCCCTGTTTGTTCAATTTGGAAACGATCCTATCAAAAACGCGGCGCAGTTCATTCCGCTTGCGGTACAAATCCATGCGAATCTCTTTCAATTGCGGCGATGCCGAATCTTTCACATGGCCGATCTCATCAATCACTTCATCAATCAACCCGATGATCGCTTTTTCGTAATAAGTATTTTTAATAACTGAATACAGGCCCTCGTAAGCGCCTTTGCGTTCTGCATCGAACCAGCGAAAGATCTTTTCAATGCTCTCTGCCAGCTTGCGTATCTGGATCAGCTGCTCACCGGTGAGCATAGCGCCCGGTATCGATAATAATTTTAATTCTTTTGCAAGATTCAGTATATAGTCATTGGGAAAATAGACCCCGTTCTGGATCAATTGCTTAAACTCATGCGATTCTTTTAACGCCGCATCAATAAATTTCTTATGGGTATGGATGCGCAGCTGCTCTGCTTTTTGCCGGCCATAGTCCGTTTCGCAACGCTGCAGTACCAGCGCTCTGATCTTGTCAAACTCCAGTTGTATATAAGCCGATTCCGGATATAGTTTCATAAACGTGCCCGATTTTCAGGCCTGCAAAGGTACGATATGATACCCGAATACAATTTTCCCGCAGATCCACGCAGATTTTAAACGCAGATCTCTAAAATTCAGCTTGCCGGAAAATTATTTTTTTATTCTTTTCTGAAGATCGCCTTTTGAGACAGTGATCTGTTTGCCCACGGGTTTTCCTTCACGGTAAGTGATCAGTTTCAGATCAGCGGCGCCGGCGGGAAAGACCAGCGGTGCGCCATTATATTTGGGATAAAAATTATCCGGGTTCGATTCATCGAACGTGTAATAAATGTCCAACCCTTTTATTTCGGTGCCCAATTGCACCTGCAGCGAATCTGCATTGTCCGCTTTTTGCGCCGTTATGATCGGGTCATAAACACTGCGGGCATACTTAATATGCGCCGCATCCATACGGGGAAACTGCGCCTCCATCCTGCCTGTAAAATCATCCCAGTTCTTTTTCGATTTCGGGCTCCAGAATACTTCGGCCAGCGCCAGCGCCCGGGGCCAGGTCATATATTCCGCGTGGCGCACGTCATAAACACTTTCGCTCCACAAATTCCCCTGACCGCCCAGGATATATTTTGCATCCACGCTATCCGGCACGGGTTCGTAATTATAAGAAGCACTTAAACGGCACAGCCCATAAGTGGGAGGCTCTGCAGCAGGATCGCCCTGGTAAAGGTCAAGATAGCAATTGTCCCAGGGAGACATTACCACATGATGATTTTGTTTGGCAGCCTGAATGCCGCCTTTGATGCCCCGCCAGCTCATCACCGTTGCTTCCGGTGCCAGTCCGCCTTCGAGTATCTCATCCCAACCGATCAGTTTTTTCCCTTTGGCCAGCAGCATCTTTTCCATACGCTTTACAAAATAGCTTTGCAGTTCTTCTACATTCTTTAAATGTTCTGCCTGCATCCGTTTCTGGCATTTCGGGCATTGTTCCCAAAAGCCCTTATACGCCTCATCGCCGCCCACATGAATATATTTTCCGGGAAACAGCTGCGCAATTTCAGTGAAGATCTTATCCAGCATCAAAAACACCGAATCATTGCCCACGCATAAAACATTATCATCTTTTTTATAAAAGGACCATCCGGAATTTACAGGGTATTGCTGCTGGGTGCAGGACAATCCGGGATAGGAAGCGATCAATGCCAGGCTATGTGCCGGTACGTCAACTTCCGGAACAATGGTTATAAAACGGTCCTGTGCGTATCGTATAATTTCCTTAACATCCTCCTGGGTGTAAAAGCCGCCCTGCGTTGCTTTCTCACCAGGCTGCGGCAATGCAAAACTGTTCCACCGGCCGGTGCGGGGCACGCCCCAGGCACCTGTTTTAGTAAGATTGGGCAAACTTTTTATTTCTATTCTCCATCCCTGGTCGTCGCTCAGATGCCAGTGAAAAACATTGTATTTATATTTTGCCATTTCATCAATATAGCGCTCCACATCTCCCTTATTAAAAAAATGGCGGCTCACATCCAGCATCAGTCCGCGCCAGCCAAAACGCGGATAATCGGTGATAGCAACACAGGGGATCTGAAAGGAGCTCTTTACAAAAGCATTTCCTGAAGCATCCGGAGGCAATAATTGCATCAAGGTCTGCAAGCCATAAAAAATGCCCGAAGGCTTATTGGCACTAAGTTTTATCAGATTGGGCTGCACCTTTAAAGTATACCCCTCCGAACCAATCGCATGATCTTCCGCCGGATTCAAAACAACTACAAGCGCCTTCTTCCCAGGTGTCAGTGATTTTTGCACCGCACTTTTGGTTCCGCAAACGATATTGATCTGTTTCAAAAAAAAGCCAACAGTTTGCAGGAGGCCGGCATCGTTTCCCTGTACCTGCACCGCAACGTTTTTATCCCATAAAAAATCGCCATCGGCCTGTTGAACAGCTACCGGTTCCGGAATAATTTTCACAACCCTATTTTGAGCATTTGCAAAAACGAATGCACCCATAAACAGCAGCAAGCCAAATAAACGTTTCATTGTAGTATCTATTTTGAAAGGAATGAAGGTCAAATATAATTTTTAATCTTTAAATTCTTTTAGCGCAATTCATTTTTTCGTTGCTGTCATGCCGACGGCAGGAGGCATCTTGTTAAAACAGTGGAGACTTTCGGTTTGCACCCAAAAGCACATAATCAAAATAGCGATTGCCTCAGCCAAAAATTTGAATGCGCACGATTTCCTTAGCAAACCGACTTCCGATGCCCCAAACTTTTCAACCGGATCATTTGTTATACATATACAATTGTGGTATCAAATTACCGTACCTTGCATTAGCAATTGAAACAATTCATTCACATAGCGCTGTTGATTTGTATGGGGCTGAACGCCTGCGCGCAAAAAAAAGAGCGTCCTGTTGTTTTTACAGGACCCCTAAAAAATTCTTCTATGAGTTTACAAACAGATACGGCAACTTTTGCCAACGGATGTTTTTGGTGTACCGAAGCGATCTTCCAGGACGTAAAGGGAGTAAAATCTGTGACCAGTGGTTATACAGACGGCCATACAAAGAACCCGACTTACGAGCAGGTATGCACCGGGCAAACCGGCTTTGCAGAGGCCTTGCAGATCGTTTACGATCCGTCCGTCATTTCTTTTGATGAATTGCTGGAGATCTTCTGGAAGACCCATGATCCTACCACGCTGAACCGCCAGGGGGCCGATGTAGGCACACAATACCGCAGCGGCATTTATTATCACAATGCTGCGCAAAAGGAAAAAGCGGAGCATTACAAGGTGGAACTGGATAAAAGTGGCGCCTTCAGCAACCCTATCGTCACTGAAATAAAACCTTTCACTATCTTCTATTCTGCAGAAGATTACCACCAGAATTATTTTAACAATAATGAAAGCAAGAACCCTTATTGCACGATGGTGATCCGCCCCAAAGTGGATAAATTTCATAAAGTGTTTAAAGACAAGCTGAAGAAGTAAGTTATTAGTATTTAGTTCTCAGTATAGAGCATTCAGATTAATTATTGACAGCTGATAACTGACAACTGAAATCAACGCCTAACAATCGTTCATTATTGCCTGATGCAATAAAAAGCGCATACCTTTGCGCCTTCCAAAAAAATTAAGGAATCAGCAATGTTAGATTTAACGAATTTTGATCAGAATGGAGTAGCTAACCCCAACAACAATGTTTTCGGTTTACCCAGCACTGAAGAAAATGCAGATCTCATCATTATTAACGTTCCCTGGGAGGTAACTGTGAGCTACGGAGCCGGTACCGCAAGGGCTCCGGAAAGTATCCTGAAAGCAAGTATGCAGGTCGATTTGTATGACCCTGATTACCCGGATATGTGGAAGCGGGGCTTTTACCTGCAACCTACCGACCGTACCGTTTTACTGAAAAGCGATTTCTTACGCAAAGAAGCGGAATTATATATCGATTATATTTCCAAAGGGGAAGCGCTGTTTAAAAACCAGTTCATGTGCCGTACGATAAGAGAGGTTAACGAAGGCGGGGGCTACCTGAACAACTGGGTGTACGAACAGGCAAAAAAATATTTTGATCAGAATAAACTGGTGTGCCTGCTGGGGGGCGACCACAGTACTCCATTGGGCCTTTATAAGGCGCTGGCTGAAAAACATGGCGAATTTGGCATTCTGCAAATTGATGCACATTGCGACCTGCGAAAGGCCTATGAAGGTTTTGTCTATTCTCATGCCAGCATCATGTACAATACCCTCAACGAAGTACCCGAGGTAAAAAACATTGTACAGGTAGGCGTACGGGATTTTGGCCAGGATGAGTGGGAGTATATCAAAAACAGTGAGTACCGCGTGATCACTTATTTTGATAAAGAAATAAAAGAACGCCAGTACGACGGCGATACCTTCCGCAATATTGCTGAAGAGATCGTAAGCAAACTGCCGCAAAAAGTACATATCAGTTTTGATATCGACGGGCTGGATCCGAAACTTTGCCCGGACACCGGTACTCCCGTTCCCGGAGGCTTTGAACTGGAGCGCATGCTTTTCCTTTTTAAAAAGATACTGGAAAGCGGCCGGCAGCTGATCGGTTTTGACCTGGTTGAGATCGGCGTGGGCGAAACAGACTGGAACGCCAATGTAGGCGCGCGCGTGCTGTATAAATTATGCTGCATGCTTGCAGCCAGCAACAACTAAATAGTATTCATTGAACGGAGGGATGCAAAATAAGAACCCGCAAGCCGCTGCAATAACGTCCGCTTTAGGCTATCGTTTTACCATTCCTAATGCACGTATCCTCATTTACCAGGTATTTGCCTACAGCATCATCTTCCTGAACATGCTGGGGCAGCTGATCATGGACTTCCGGAGGAATAGCTCCAATTTTACGGTAAGTGTCAGCATTTGTGCCCTATTGCTCCTGCTGCTGGTAAGCTGGGACCGTTATTTATTACGTAAAAAAAACAGGCTGCAGTCACTCGGGATTATCCTGCTGATATTAGGTTTTCGCTGGTACCAATATGCCATGGGCTGGGGATTTGTTGTTAACGTGCTGTTGTGGTTCCTGTACCTCGTCTCCCGCCGCCAGCTGACCATCTTTATTACCGCAGACGTTATCAGCTATCCTTCTTTTCCGGTAAAAAAAATACCGTGGGATCAGGTTAGCAATCTTATTTTAAAGGACGGCATCCTGACCATCGATCTTAAAAACAACAAAATTTATCAGCATCTGGTAAAAGAAGAGGACCAGGACGTAAGTGAAACGGAATTTAACGAATTTTGCAGGAAGCAGTTGAAACGCAGTCAGTCAATAGTCAATGGTCAATAGTCAATGGCTTGGGCGATGGACCATGGGCGATGGACTATCGACTATAAACCCAGGCATTATTCAAAAGCGAAATATAAATACTACATGGCTTTAACAACTTCTCCATATCTTTTATATTCTGATGGCAAAGGAACTATTTTTGAAGATACCAGCCTGTACGCTTTGGGGCGCAGCGGCTGGGATGCATTGCCTGTTCCTGTGTCCGAATGGATCGAATTGCCCGAGGGCGGCTCTCTCTATGAATTACCGGAAAGAATAGGCATCGGCATCGATGTAAAAACAGGCGAATTACGGCTTTGCGAAAAAGGCTGGGCGGTAGCGGCTTTCATTCCTCCTGCGCATACCGGTTTTTATATTTCAGCATTTGAAACCAAACCCGGGGCACCTACCCTTCCTTTATTTTGTTATACAGCCGTTGGCTGGCAGGATGATAAATTTTATGTACCCGCCGTTCGTGTGGAGCAGGATATCCGCCAGGAATGCGCAGGCTTTGATGCGGATAAAGTACAGTCGGGCGTAGCGCATCTTACACAAGCCTACCCGCATAACCGGCTGGTGCAGCACCTGGCCAATAATTGCGCGCTCACGTATCATTGCCCGGCGGCAAGAAACTATTTTATTGGCCGCTGGGAATGCCCCGTACCAGCCTCACCGGCCTGCAACGCTAATTGCGTAGGCTGCATATCCCTGCAACCCGATGAAGAAACCATTGTATCTACACAGGACCGGCTGAATTTTAAACCTTCAGTAGAAGAGATCGTTGAATTTACCGTACCGCACCTGGAAACGGCTCCCTATCCGCTCATCAGCTTTGGACAAGGCTGCGAAGGCGAGCCGCTGCTGATGTGGGAGACCCTGGAAAAAGCGATCATCGAGATCCGCAAACATACACAAAAGGGCAGCATCAACATCAACACTAACGGCTCCAAACCCGATGCCGTGCGGCGTTTGTGCGAAGCCGGCCTCAATTCTATCCGCGTGAGCACCAACAGCGCCCGCAGCGAAATCTACATGCCTTATTATCGCCCTAATAATTATCAGTTTGAAGATATCGTGGAAAGCCTGAAAGTGGTGAACAGTTTCGGTGGCTGGACTTCCATTAATTATTTTGTTTTTCCGGGCATGACGGACAGTATTGCCGAATACGAAGCCCTGCGCAAACTGATAAAAGAAACCGGGCTGAAGATGATCCAGTGGCGGAACTTTAATATTGATCCGGATTGGTACCTGGGCAAGATCAATGTAAGTGATACCGGCGAATGTATGGGCGTAAAGCAATTGATGGAGCTGATAAAAGAAGAATTCCCCCATTTAAAATACGGATATTACAATCCGCCGATAGAGCGCATTAAAGGACGGTACGAAGCTGATTTCGCGCATTAACGCTACCCGCAGTCTCCCGCACAAATGGCGCTGATTTTCGCAGATTAATAAAGCCAGGACTAAGGCTATACGAGGCGTCCCTCACCTCGTATCATTATTCTATCGCCTGTGGCGATGTCTTTTATGTAAATTTGCTGTC
>JAGIAQ010000045.1:17084-30355 GCA_017744795.1 Niabella sp.
GCTGCATCTGGCTTTCCCGCTGATTTTAAGCAGATCTAATACACCGCTGATATCCGCAGATTGATTTTCTGCGATCCCGATAGCTATCCGGGATCTGCGCAAAAAAAACGGTGTTATCTGCGGGAAATGCAAAGGACTCTGAAAGTCTAAACAACTTCATCGATTGTTCTGGAGAGCTCCCGCAGATGGCGCTGATTTTCGCAGAATAATAAAGCCAGAACTAAGGCTATACGAGGCGTCCCTCGCCTCGTATCATTATTCTATCGCCTGTGGCGATGTCTTTTATGTAAATTTGCTGTCAATCGCATCTTCAATAAAAACAGCCGTATGAAACGTATGCTATTATTGCTATTGTCTGCCTCCTGCCTTACTGCGGCCAGCGCCCAGTCCGAAATCCATTCATCGAAAGAGCCGCTGTATGTTATAGATTCCAATATTGTTGGCAGATGGTTTATGAGTTTAAATCCAAATGACATTAAAGAGATCACAGTTTTAAAAGACACCGCATCAACCAGTATTTATGGGCCGGCAGGGAAAAACGGGGTGATTCTAATAAAGACAAAACAGCCTTCAAAATACACACTCCTTCCCTTAAACGAGGTCCTCCTCCAACATAATATATCTTTAGATGGAGCGATCATCCTCATCATTAACAATAAGCCGGTTAAGGATACAGGTTTACTAAAACTTGACGCAAATAATATTAAATCTGTAACTCTTTATTCCAGTGGGTTTGACTATCTGGCCGCACCCTATAATGCGATAAAAGTAGTCCAGATCATAATGAAAGACTATAACCCCCAAGCAGAGTTGCCTTTTAAAAAGCCCGGCACTATTATGATCCGCGGCGGAAAGGATGAGAAGGAATGAGCATTTGCTTTCGGATTTCCCCTACACCTTACTCCCGTATTTTTCTTTATACGCTTTTGGTGTTTCGCCGGTTATTTTTTTAAAAGAGGTGGAAAAATAAGAGGCCGTGGAAAAGCCTGTCTGAAAGGCAACTTCCGCAAACGAAAGATCCTGATGCTGTATTAAATACTTTGCTTTTTGTATCCGCAAATTCAGGATATATTCATTGATACTCACCTCCAGCAAGGGTTTTGTTTTCCGGTACAACTGAATTTTTGAAATACCCAATTGGGCGCAAAGATCCTGTATGGAAAAATTTTCATTACCCAGGTTATTTTCGATAACGGCATGAAAATGGGCCATGAACGCTTTTTCACTTTTGGTACCGGAAGGCTGTACTGATTTAGGAATTGCAGTAACAACATGCTCCTTTACACGTTGCCGGTTTCCCAACAGGTTCTTAAGTGTTTCTTCCAATACCTCCGGATGGAAAGGTTTGGTAAGATAGGCGTCAACATTAGTTTTCAGTCCGGCTACTTTATTTTCATCAGTGGTCTTTGCCGTCAGCAATACAATTGGGATATGCGCCGTACGGATATCCGTCTTCACCATTTTAGCCAGTTGCAACCCATCCGTGTCCGGCATCATGATATCTGATAGAATAATATCGGGCAGCTCTTCAAAGGTCCTGGCAAGCCCTTCGGCGCCATTCCTGGCCGTGACAATATTAAACAGCGTTTGGAGGCGGCGGGTAAGAAAGGCTCTCAGATCGTCGTTATCCTCTACGATAAGCACCGTATAAGGCTTGTATTCGGACTGTTCTCCTGCGACATTCGCCGCTACAGCCGGTTCAGCCGGGGGCTCCATATTAAAATCGGCGATCCAGGAATTGATCGCGCTATTATACCCCCAATCCGCTGGCGGCATGATCGCGTCTTTGTCATAATGTGCAACACCCAGGGGTAATGTAATAGTAAAAACCGCTCCCTTATTTTGTTCACTTTCTACTATTATGGAGCCTTTGTGAAGCTCTATCAACTCCTTCGACAAGGCCAACCCAATACCACTTCCGTTTTGATGCTGCACATCTCCCTGGTAAAAAAACTCAAAAAGACGAGCTTTGTCTCTTGCGCTTAATCCTTGCCCGCTGTCTTCCACTTTTATAATGGCCGTGCCGGCAATATCATCTTTTTCTATAATAACATAGATGTGACCAGTATCAGCAGTGAACTTAAAGGCATTGGACAGGATATTAAAAAAAACCTTTTCAATCTTTTCCGGATCGAACCAAAGCATCAGAGAAGCCTCCCGGGTAATCAACCGGCAATCCATATGGTGCCGTTTGGCCAGTCCTTCAAATGAACTGATAATATCGTTCATAAACGATACCACCTCAATTTCCTGAACATTCAAAGGCATTCTATTCAACTCCAATTTTCTGAAATCCATTAGCTGGTTGACCAATAACAACAAACGGGAGGCGCTTTTTTTAATGAGTGCGAACTGCGACCGGATATGCGCCGGCGTTTTGTGATTTTGCAGTGACTCTTCAGCGGGCGCCAAAATGAGGGTGAGCGGTGTTTTCAGCTCATGCGAAATATTAGTAAAGAAGTTGATCTTTTGTTCACTGGCTACCTGCACCTGCTGCGCCATTGCATTGATCTGTTCGCTCTGGGAGCGGATGGCGTTATTTTGAGACCGCAATAATTTATAGGCCTTAATATTTTTTTTCCTTAAAAACACCAACAAACCAGACAGCATCAGCAATAAAACCAACGTACCGATCAAAATCAATATTAAATTTTTCTGCGTTTTAAAAGTCCGGGCCTGCTCTTTTAATAACCCCGCCTGACGTACAATATCTTTTTGTTGCGCAATTACTTTATTGAACTGTTGCTGCAACATCACTACGTTGGTACTGTCCACAATAATCGTCCGTAAAAAATCTCTTTTAGGAACCTGCCGTTTATTTAAGATCTCCTCAGCAGCCCTTATCGCTTCTGCGCCCCCGGTTGGATATAATACCGATGCCAGCAGGGTTCTGTTTTCCACAAAAGTGAGCCCGGTGCCCGGCTGCGCGTCTACTCCTATGATCTTTATATTGGGAAACCCAAGCCGGTTGCAAATAGTGGCGGCTGTATTGGCCATAACATCGTTGTGCGCAAATATAAGTTGGGTGCTTTCCAGGTCTTCTTTCATCAAAGGCAATTGCCGCTCCACACTTCCTTCGAGCCAGTCGCCTTTAATGATTTTCAGGTGCACCTGTGGATAACGGATCATTTCATCCCCAAACCCTTTTTCCCGCTGTAGTGCAGGAGTGGACGATTGCAGCCCGGTTATTTCAATAATATTCCCTTTTTTATTCAAAAAACCTGCGGCATAGCGGCCGGCCAGTTTTCCTACTTCAATATTATCAGCGCCGATAAATGTAGTATAGGAATTTGAGTTAATATCTCTGTCTACTGTGATGACCGGTATTCCCAAATGATTCAAACTGTCGATGCTGGGCGTAAGCGGCGCGGCCTCATTGGGGGATATAATCAACAGGTCAATTTTCTGAGCGGCCAATTCCTTAACCTGACGGATCTGCTGCTCACTATTATAATCTGCCTGGCGGTAAATAATTTTAAAATTGGGGTGAAATACCAGTTCCCTGTCAATTTCAGCTTTCATTTCTTTTCGCCAGGCATCAGCATCCCCCAGTTGGGATATACCAATAAGAAATGTCTTTTCCTGCTTTTCCCTGCAGGCAGAAAAAATAAAAAAGATTATAAAAAAGGTATATTTTATAAATCCGCTGAAAGGGTGCCGCAACCGCATACTCAAATATAATTAAAAATGATACATTTTTTGAATCAGCTGATACAAAAATGGAATTCGTAATTACTAAACAGTAATCAGTAACAACACAATCAACTGTCTATCAATCAGAATCATTTTTTTTAATTTTCTTTTAATCGTAAAAGGATTAGATACAAAATTGAAATAATCCCAGCAACAGATGATTCTATTTTCACTGCACAATAAAACAATTGGTTGGCATATGAATACTAAGATCCTCTTTTGGAGCATCGTTATCGCGTTGGGCGGCCTGTTATTCGGGATGGACGTAGCCGTTATATCGGGCGCAGAGCAGCAGATACAAAAAATTTGGAATTTAAGTGATGTGTTGCATGGGCAGGCGTTGGCTTCCGCTTTATATGGAACCATCATCGGCGCACTTTTTGGCGGCATTCCAGCAGAGCGCTATGGCCGGAAAAAAGTGTTATTATGGATCGGCATCCTGTTCTTTATTGCTTCTTTGGGATCAGCCCTGGCCCATGATGTGGTCACTTTTATGGCTTTCCGGTTCATGGGCGGCCTGGGGGTTGGCGCTTCTTCGGTAGTAGCCCCCATGTTCATTTCTGAGCTGGCAGCTGCAAAAAACAGGGGCAAACTGGTGGCAACCTTTCAGTTTAATATTGTATTTGGGATCTTACTGGCCTATCTTTCTAATTTCCTGTTAAGCGGTACCGGAGAAGATGCCTGGCGCTGGATGCTGGGTATCTTAACCATTCCCGCTGCGCTGTTTGTGGCCCTCCTGTATTTTGTTCCGGAAAGCCCGCGCTGGCTGATGGTGCACAAAAATGATTATACCAGGGCCCGCGAGATTCTAAGCGTTTCCGACCCGGAAGGAGTAAATGAAGCCATAAGATCGATCCAGATTTCAATTGACGAAGAGCACAAAAAAGCCCGCCTTACTGACTTTGTTTCCAAACGATATCTCCAGCCCATTGTTATGGCTGTTCTGATTGCGGCGTTCAACCAGCTGTCCGGCATTAACGCGATCATTTATTTTGCGCCGCGTGTGTTTGAATTAGCCGGACTTGGAAAAAGTGCCGCCTTTCTGCAAAGTGCCGGGGTAGGATTGGTAAACCTTGTATTCACCATGCTGGGGCTCTATTTGATAGACCGTATCGGCCGCAGAAAACTGATGCTGATCGGTTCGTTGGGCTACATTTTCTCACTGGGTGCTATTGCCGCTGCTTTCCAGTTTCAATACCTGGGGGGCATGGTTGTGCCGGCGCTGGTTTTTATATTCATTGCATCGCACGCTATCGGACAAGGCGCGGTGATCTGGGTGTTTATTTCAGAAATATTCCCCAACCAGGTGCGCTCCTACGGACAGTCACTGGGCAGTTCCGTACACTGGATCATGGCCGCCATTGTTACCAGCGTGTTTCCCTTTGTTGCCAACAATTCATCCATAGGTCCCGCAAAAATATTTTTATGCTTCATGATGATGATGGTGCTTCAGCTGCTTTGGGTGGTGTTTAAAATGCCGGAAACCAAAGGAGTTTCATTAGAACAAATGGAAGAAAAGCTGGCCACCAAAAGCACTGAAACTATTGCTACGCCTGCTTAAAACAGCTTGATATTTTTTTGATCATAAAACGATTGTAATGATGACTAAGAACAATGAAGTGGTATGTTTTGGTGAAATTCTGTGGGACGTGCTGCCGGGCAGGGAGTTGCCCGGCGGCGCCCCGATGAATGTAACGTATCACCTGTCAAAATTAGGACACAAGGCTACCCTCATTTCGAGACTAGGAGCTGATGAAAGAGGAATGGCCCTGCGAAAAGTTTTTAACGACAAGGGGATTGATACCCGTTGTGTACAGACAGACCCGGACCACAAAACGAGCGTAGTGCTGGCTACACCCAATGAGGCGGGAGATGTCAAATACGATATAGTGGAAGATGTGGCCTGGGATTATATTGAAAGGCAGCCGGTGCATGAAGAGCTTGTTTCCAATGCCCGCTATTTTGTATTCGGGAGCCTGGCCGCACGCAGCAAAATAACAAGAGACACTTTATTTGCTTTAATGGAGTTGCCCAGCCGCAAAGTGCTGGATATTAATCTGCGGGTCCCCTTTATCAACCGCGTAACGATCGAATACCTGTTGGGAAAAGCCGAAGTGGTTAAAATGAACGAAGAAGAGCTGGCATTGGTAGCTGGCTGGTATGGCGATTATTTGGGTATTGAAGAAAAGATGTATTTACTGCAGGAACAATTCAATATTGAAACGCTTATTGTTACCCGCGGAGCAAAAGGGGCCGTTATTAACTACGATAACAAATTCTACGTACATGATGGTTTTAAAGTACCCGTTGCCGATACCATTGGAAGCGGAGATAGTTTTTTAGCCGCTTTTCTGTCAAAATTTATCGAAAATAAAAACGTGGGCGCCGCGCTCACATTTGCCTGTACAGTAGGCGCATTTGTTGCAACGAAAGAAGGCGGTTGCCCCGATTACGATGTAGGAGCCATCGAACTATTTCAAAATAAACTTTCACAAAAAATCTAATTGTTTAAACCACTAACAAATGGTCAATATGAAACAAATTCTTACACTCCTTTTCTCCTGCATTGCAGGCATTTGTTTCGCTCAGCAAATAAGCGTCAGCGGAACTGTATTAAACAAAAACACACAGGAACCCATAATGGGCGTTACGGTTAAATCGCCCGCCGGAACAGCAATAACAGACAGTCTGGGTAAATTCACAATCAGATCCGTGGCCAACCAGCAGCTTTCCTTCAGCCATGTAAGCATGAAACCCTATGCCATGAATACCCCGGCGGATAGCCATCCCTTCCTGGTACAAATGGAAGAAGAGATAGGCGTTGGACAGCAGGTGATCGTTGTGGGATACTCTACCCAGCGCAAGCAGGACGTTACCGGTGCCGTTGCCGTAGTAGATCTTTCCCCCGTTAAAAATACCAGCTCGGGTAACACCATGCAGGCCCTGCAGGGACGCGTAGCGGGTTTGTATATTGAAAAAGATGGCTCACCCAATGGCTCCAACAGCCGCATTCTGATACGGGGTGCAAACACTTTGGGTAACAATGACCCGCTTTATATCATTGACGGAGTGCCCACAACACGGCCTGAGGTTTTCCAAAACCTGAACCCCGCAAGCATTGCTTCCGTGCAAATATTAAAAGACGCATCGTCTGCCTCCATTTATGGTTCCCGGGCATCGAACGGAGTCGTTATTGTTACCACAAAGAATGGTGGGAACACCGATGGCAGGGTAAATTTTCAGTTCAATTCAAGTATCTCCTCTCAATCGGAAAAATACGAGCGCTTTAAAATGCTGAATGCCGTAGACCGGGGAAAGGCGCTCTGGCAAGCATCTGTCAACGACCATGTAGATCCGACCGATGGCTATGGCGCCATTTATAAATTTGACTGGAATAATGACTACAATAATCCCAAATTAAACAGCGTAACGCCACAGCCCTTTGTAGGTGGAGACCAAAACGTTCCCGTGGGCAATACCGACTGGCAATCGGTTATGTATAAGACCGGGCTGGTTTCAAACAACACGCTTACGGCATCCGTAGGCGGTAAAAACGCTTCATTAGAGATCAACCTGGGCTATTTAAAAAACACGGGAATGCTGCGTTATACAGGCTACGATCGTCTGAGCGGCGGCATCAGTGCGTTAACGCGCTCCTTCAACAATAAAGTAACATTTGGCGTAAACTTTAATATTGCCAGCTCTAATGAGCTGCTGGCAACAAAAGATATCGGTGGGGCATCCACCCCCTTTTTGGCGGTTACACTGGCCCCGACCATTCCGGTTTATAAGAAAGACGGCGTAACCTTTGCCGGTCCAGTAGGTGCGGGTTATTCCGACCGGAACAATCCGCTGCATATGCAATACCTGGCACGCTGGAACAATGCCAATCGCTTAAGCGCTTTTGGTAATGTATTTGCAGAAATACAGCCGGTTAAAAATTTATTCTTTAAGACCAGCATCGGCGCCGATAACGCCTTCTTCAAAAGCAAGGTCATTGAGCCCTCCTTCAGCGAGTATGCGCCCAGTCGCGGTACCAACAGCCTTACCTATAACGAGAACCGTTATACCAGCATTACCTTTTCCAATACGGCACGGTATAATTTGAACCTGAATGAAAGCCATTTCAAATTCCTGGTAGGGACAGAGTACATCAAAACGGACTTAGATACAAGGTATACCAAGAAGGAAGGGTTTACGCAGCAGACAGAAGAGTACTTTACCTTAGATGCAGGCACCGGGAAAACAACCGCATTGGGAAGTATAACCGGCAACCGGCTTTTTTCACAATTTGGACGGATTGATTATAGCTATGCGGACAAATACCTGGCGGCGGTAACTGTCAGAAGAGACGGATCTTCCCGTTTTGGCTCCGAGAATCAATATGGTATCTTTCCCGCGGCTTCTATAGGCTGGCGCATCGACAAGGAAGCGTTCATGCAGAACAATGGTTTATTTTCTGAATTGAAACTAAGACTGGGCGCGGGTCGCGTAGGGAATCAGCAGATCGGCGATATTTCCCGGTTCCTTTTATACGCAACCCGTTACGGAACCTCACAAAATGATTTAACACCTGGTTTCTGGGAACAATATATGAACATTGGTACTGCGTATTCCTTATCAGGCGCTAATACAGGATCATTACCCTCCGGATTTGCTCAAATACAGGCGGGAAACCCCGCACTGAAATGGGAAACCACTGATGAGATCAACTCAGGTATTGATTTCACCATTTTACAGAACAGGATCTACGGTTCGTTCGATTATTTCTCGCGGAACACAACAGGCATCTTAATTGTGCCCCCTGTTGCATCTGCATTGGGAGAAGGGAAACAGCGGCCGGTGAACGGAGCTACCAAAACCAATAAAGGCTGGGAGTTTGTGCTCGGCTATCGCAATGATCGCTCTGCAGATTTTGGATATAACGTTCAATTAAACTTCTCTCATTTCAGAGACGAAATCACCAAGTTGCCTGAAGAAGTACGTCCCGGTTATCCCGGCAACGTTGACCACACCATCATCGGGCATTCGCAATTTGATATTTTCGGATACCGGACCGCTGGTTTATTCCAAACCCAGGCAGAGGTAGATGCAGCGCCCAAGCAAGTGGGTGCAGGCCCCGGACGTATTCGTTATGTAGACATTAATCATGATGGCGTAATTGATGACAAAGACCAGGACTGGATCGGGAGCCAATTGCCTAAATTAGAATATGGAGCCCGGGTCGATCTGAATTATAAAAAATTCGATGTATCTGTTTTTGGTTCCGGTATTGCAGGCCGTAAAGGATATGATGCCTATACCGACTTCAACTATCTGATGAAAAGCCGCGAGAATGTAGGGCCGGGTGTATTTGACGCCTGGACGCCCCAGCACACTAATACAAACATTCCTGCACTTACATTAAAAGACAATAACAACGAAAGACGTCAATCCGATTATTTTATCGTTAACACGTCTTATTTCAAGCTTAGAAATTTACAGGTGGGCTATACCATACAACCTCGAAAAGCGTTTTCAAGGCTTCGTTTTTTCCTTATGGGAGAAAATCTGTTCCTCCTGAAAAACAAAGAATTTAAAGGCCCTGATCCCGAGCGCACCTCGCTGGACCTGATCCCGAACCCACGCACCTATACGTTTGGAGTTAATGCATCATTTTAATTAAATCTTAAAAATCAGGAAATGAAAAATATATTTTACATAGCAGTGACACTTGCGATACTTACAAGTTCCTGCAAAAAACAGCTGGATTATAAACCCCAGGGCTACTTATTGCAGCAGGATATAAGCGGCAACGCGGCAATTGAGGGTTTGGTAACTGCAGCATATGCAGCTATTGGAAATGGAGACATGATCGGGCCTATTTATAGTAGATGGGCTTACGGAGGCGTTCGCTCTGATGATTGTTATAAAGGTGGCGGTGGAACTGATGATGTGGGCGATGTTGATGCTATGGAGCATTACAACCTGGTACAGGCCACTATGGGCTCTTTTGTGCCCCGCACCTGGAAAAATCTTTTTATTTCTATTTCGCGGGCCAATGCCGGACTGCGTGCCGTAAACGGCGCAACCGATGCTAATTTCCCGAATAAAAAAATACGTCAGGCCGAACTTCGTTTTTTGAGAGCGCATAGCTATTTCACCATGAAACTCCTTTACAAAAACATTCCCATTTTTGATGAGAATGCAAGCGATTCCGTTATTCTTACTACTTCCAATACCGTATTAAGCAATGACGATTCATGGAACAAGATAGCAGCCGATTTTCAGTTTGCTGTTGACAATTTGCCTGACCAGCAACCGAAAACGGAAATAGCAAGAGCCAATAAAGCCGCCGCACAAGCCTATCTTGCGAAAGTAAGATTATACCAGGCCTACGAGCAGGACAACTCGAACCAGGTGGTAAAAATCAACCTCGCAAGGCTGCAGGAAGTGGTAACCCTGACAAACGCGGTGATCAATTCACCTAATGGCTATCATTTAAGCGCCGACATTGGCGATAATTTTTTACCGGAAACTGAAAACGGCCCCGAGTCGATATTCGCTATTCAATTTACCATTAATGATGGTACTACTACCGGCCGTCTGAATTTCGAAGATGGGTTGAATTACCCGCATGGCGCACCCCAATATGGCTGCTGCGGTTTCTATGCTGCCAGCCAGAACCTGGTGAACGCGCATACCACCGACGCCAACGGGCTGCCTAATTTTGATACATTTAATAATGGCATTGCAGATCTTAACACGGCAACCGTTGACCCAAGACTGGATCATACCGTTGGCATTGACGGGCATCCCTACAAGTACAACCCTGCACTGCCGTTCAGCAATAACTGGGTGCGTGATCCGGGCGTATATGGCAATTTTCATACCATGCGCAGCCAGCAATTGGCCACAAGCCCCTCCTACCTGAAACTGGGCCCCTTTATGGGCTCGGCCAAAAACGTAGATATATTGCGTTTAGATGATATTAAACTGATGCTGGCAGAAGCTTATATTGAGCTGGGGCAGCAGGACCTGGCAAGACCCATCATTAATGAAATAAGAGCAAGAGCAGCGGCCAGCACCGGCAGACTGAAAAAGCTGGATGGCACATTCCCTTCACATTATAATGTAGGGCTATATCCTGCTGCGGGATGGACGCAAGCCTATGCCCGCAAGGCACTGCAGTGGGAACGAAGGATTGAGTTTGCTACCGAAGGAGATCGCTTTTTTGATTTAGTAAGATGGGGTATTGCAGAGCCCGTTTTAAACGCTTATATTGCTGTAGAGAAACAAAGAAGGCCCTTTTTGGCAACAGCTAAATTCACCGCGGGGAGAGACGAGTATTTGCCTATTCCGCAATCTGAAATAACTTTTACAAAAGGACTGTACAAACAAAACCCGGGGTATTAAAGGATGAAACCGTCATTTAGCTTGGTCATAACAGAAGGGTTGCAAAAGCCTGCCGCTTGTTTAACAAGGGCAGGCTTTCTGATCCTGTTTTTAACAGCTGCATTTTTTTCAGATGCGCAGGGCGCCAAGCTCCCTCCTTTTAAAATGATTCGGGACAATGGAACGATTTTCAATGCTACGCAACTCCCCATGGGCAAACCCATCGTGCTCATTTATTTCTCTCCGGGATGCGGGCATTGTGAGCAATTGATGCGTAATGTACTGAAACAGGAAAACGCGTTAACCCGCACTTCCGTTGTCCTGATCACGTACCAGCCTGTACAGGAAGTTATCGGTTTTGTACAGCAATTTCATTTGCAAAGTCATCTCAACTTTTATGTAGGAACAGAGAGAAACTCTTTTCTTGTAAGAGGCTATTACCACCTGGAAAAACTGCCGTTCATCGCACTGTTTACAAAAAAGGGCGATCTGGTCTGTAAATACAACTCTGAAAAAGATTGGAACCTGCTATTAAAACAACTAAAAAAGCTTCAATAATATGATCCATAAATTTTTACACCCCTTGTGTAGACATATGATTTTGGCTGCGCTGTTTTTGCCCCTATTTACAAGGGCGCAGCAGCCGGCCGTCACAGAGCCTCATCGCCCGCAGATCCACTTCTCCCCAAAAAAAGGATGGATGAACGATCCGAACGGGATGGTGTATGCCAACGGCACCTATCACCTGTTTTTCCAACATAACCCGGACAGTACAGTATGGGGGCCTATGCACTGGGGACATGCGGTAAGCCAGGACCTGGTGCACTGGAAAGAACTTCCTATTGCATTATATCCCGATTCACTGGGAACCATTTTTTCCGGCAGTGCGGTAATTGACATAAATAATACTGCCGGATTTGGCAAAAATGCAATGGTAGCCATTTATACCAATCATAACCCTACACAGGAAAAAGCCGGTTCCAATAAATTCCAGAATCAAAGTATTGCCTACAGTCTGGATGAAGGAAAAACCTGGATAAAATACAAAGGCAATCCCGTGGTAAAAAATCCCGGCATCCGCGATTTTCGTGACCCCAAAGTATCCTGGTTTGCACCCGAAAAAAAATGGATTATGACGCTGGCCACATTGGATCACATCACGTTTTATTCTTCACCGGATCTGAAAAACTGGAAAGAAGAAAGCCGGTTTGGCAAAGAACTGGGCGCGCATAGCGGCGTATGGGAATGCCCCGATCTGGTATCTTTTACTGTTGCGGGCAAGCAGGTTTGGGTGCTGATCGTAAACCTCAATCCCGGCGGGCCCAATGGCGGCTCTGCCACACAGTATTTTACCGGCAGTTTTGATGGCCATGCATTTGCTCCCGATGATACCCATACCAAATGGCTGGATTATGGTCCCGACGAATATGCCGGCATCAATTGGTCCAACACAGGTAATCGCAAAATATTTTTGGGATGGATGAGCAACTGGCAATACGCAAATGTGGTGCCTACAAAAAACTGGCGCAGCGCCATGACCCTGCCCAGGGAGCTCTCTTTAAAAAGAGTAAATGGCCAATACCTTGTTGCTTCCCTGCCGGTAAATGAATTCAATGCGGCCCTCCGCCCACTCAAACAATTGGCGAATATACAGGTGAAAGAAGATCTTGACCTGTCGCAATCCGCCGAAAAAACAAACGGCATCTTTGAACTAAACCTGGACGGGGTATCACCGGCAGATTTTACAATTGAGCTGAGCAATACAAAAGGAGAGCAATTGGTTATCGGATTTGATAAAAAGGAAAACCAGTATTTCATTGACCGTACCCACTCCGGTGCAACAAATTTCAGCAAGTCGTTTGCCGGAAGGCATGCAGCACCAAGACTTGCTACCAGCAAATTCATTAACCTGAAATTAGTAGCAGATGTTGCTTCTGTAGAGCTGTTCGCAGATGATGGACTTACTGTAATGACCAGCATATTTTTTCCGGCTGAACCTCTTGCAAAGATTCGCATTAAATCGGGCAACGGGTTGTTGATAAAAAATCTAAGGCTGAGCAAGGTAGCCTCCAGGTAGATGGTCTTTCGAAGAATGGAAAGAACCGATTTTTTGATATCGAAGTTGTTTAAACTTTTATAGAAACAATGCTGCATCTGGCTTTCCCGCTGATTTTAAGCAGATCTAATACACCGCTGATATCCGC
>JAGIAQ010000046.1 GCA_017744795.1 Niabella sp.
CATTAGTACCAACTCATCCAGAAGGACAAAAACCTGCTCCAAAATACGGGCTGGGATAATGGAACGCTCAATCTTGTTATACCATAGGCAGGTTTTATTACTCTTAAAAAATAGTGAATATAGGCTTCAATTTTAGAATAAAAAGAATGTTTGGGAGCATTGCACACATAATGAATAATGAAAAGACGATAGGGTTGGTTTCGCGGGTGCTGAAATATGTGCACGCTGGAAAAATGTTCCGGCTATTAAGCCTGTTACCACTGTTTGTGGTTTCAATGCATACCGCGGGACAATCTTTGGAACCGTTTAACCTTCATTTTACCACACAAGGCAATGGTTCGGAAGCATCGATGATTCTTGGTAATGGGGATATAACGGTAAATGCATGGGTAGACCGGCACGATCATAATTTATACTTCTATATCGGGAAAAGCGATACCCACAACGATCAGGACCAGTTATATAAAGTAGGGAAGGTTCGGGTCAGTTTTTCTCCCAATATCCTTGTGGAAGATCATGAATATGCTGAAACCTTCCGCATTGCGGATGCGACCTACCGGATAAAGACAAAATACGCAATCCTTACAATGCGTGTGGATGCCAACAACCCGGTGATCCTATTGGAGGCTAAAACAACCATCCCGGCTAAAATGACCGTAACCGCTCAACTGATGCGCAAACCGCAAACAGGTGCACCGGACGAAGCCTGTGACCATTTGGTAAAAGAGAGGAGATCAGACCTGGTTTTTTATTACCGCAACCGGTCAACCGCTTTTTTTGATGAAAATATGCGGGTACTAAAACTGGATGGCCTAGGGGTCAATAACCCACAAAAAAACAAAACCTTTGGGGCGCTGGCCATGGGCGGCGGCCTGCGCCCGTCGCAGGATAGTATGCTTGTTTCGGCTGCTGCACGGAAAAATTTCAATCTCAAAATTACGGTGTTGACGGCTCAAACGGCTACAGAAAAACAATGGATCGACAGTATCGGGATGGTGGCCGGCAAAATAAACCGGATCCCGGAACAGCAAATGCTGCGGAGCCATCAGCAGTATTGGAAGGGCTTTTGGAACCGGTCATTTATCAACCTTAGCAGTACTACTGCCGAAAACGATACCCTGCGGGCCGTTACCAAAAGCTATCTGTACCAGCGGTACATTCTGGGTATTTGCGGCCGGGGCAATTTTATGATGCAGTTCAATGGCGCCAGCATTGTAAATGATACCTATACACACCCTGTTAAAACAGCCATTAATACCGTTTCCGGAAAAAGTGCTGATTATCGGAACTGGTCACCGGTATTGCTTTGGCAAAATCAACGCCTGCCTTATTTGCCACTGCTGGCCAGCGGCGATTGGGAGTTGATTCAACCGATGATCCGGTATTATTCCGAAGTGGTCTATCCCGTAGACAAGCTTATTACGAAAAGGAATAAGCACCAGCCCGGTGTTGCTTTTGAAGAAAGCTCCACTACGTATGGAGCCATATTAATGAATGTTTTTGGTAATGAGCAGGAGCGCAGGGAACGGAAACTAACCGACCCGAAAGATTTTAAAATGCCCCACCTGCAGGATCATATTGTCTGCGGTCCGGAGCTGGTAAGCTATTTCCTGGATTATTATGATTATACACAGGATGAACACTTCCTCCGTGAAAAACTGCTCCCTATTGCCCGGGATGTGGTCTTGTATTTTGACAAAGCATTTCCGAGAGATAGTGCCGGTAAGTTATTGATCAAAGATTTTAAAGTGCTGGAAACCTATCCGCATGCCACCAATCCCATTGTACTGATCGGAGGGCTAAAATATATATTGCCCCGGCTGGCGCAGCTAAAGCAGATCGATGCGGATTTCAAACGTCAGTGTACCCGTTTGCTGGGCGAGCTGCCGGAATTTTATACTTTTAATGAAGGAGGCATATCCATCCTGAAGCCCGCCGAAAACATAACCACCCATGAGAACGTAGAGTACCCCGAGCTGTATGTGGTGTTCCCATTCCGGATCTTTGGAATTGGGAAACCGGGTATCGACCTTGCCATAAATACATTTAACACACCGTCTTACTTTGGTACAAAGAATAACACCGGTTATGATTCCCGATCGTATATCCATTTGCCCAATGGGCTCAAACGAAGGATGATTTCTTCCTGGCATACAACGGGTATCCATGCTTCATTGCTGGGATTAACGGATGCGGCAGCATATATCGTGAAACGGAATTTCCTGTTAAATGATAAAGGCGTTCGTTTTCCCTGCTTTTACTCGGAAGTAGCGTTTGATTACCCGCCCGATATTCAGCACGGCGCTATTGCCATGACCACCCTGCAAACGATGTTATTGCAAAGCGAAGGTAACAGGATACTGCTTTTTCCCGCCTGGAAAAAAGACTGGAATGTGCATTTTAAGTTAAGAGCCGCTAAAAACACAACGATAGAAGGAGAATTGATTAACGGTCAGCTAAAAAAATTACAAGTGACTCCTGCATCCCGTCGTGCCGATATTGAGATGATGCCACTGAAATAAAAGAGTGTGCTCAATTGTTATAATAAACAGATTGAAAATGGAAAAAAATAAATGGCTTTGGGATTCAGCAAATTTCAAATATGCATTGTATCTGGTGTTGATAATTTTATTATCGGTTCCTGCCAATGCCCAAAAAAAGGAGCCCTCCTGGAATGATCTGAAAAAAGACTATCAGTTCCCGGCCTGGTACACTGAGGCCCGTTTCGGGATTTGGCTGCACTGGGGCGGACAATCCCAGCCCGATAACGGAGGCGGCTGGTATGCACGTCATATGTATATGCAGGATGTAGGGGGCGAAACGTTCGGAAAGGATGCGTATGCCAACCAGTTAAAACAATATGGTCACCCCTCTAAATTCGGGTACAAAGAAGTGCTGCATTCCTGGAAGGCTGAAAAATTAAACCCCGATGCTTTAATGAAATATTTCAAAGAATTGGGGGCGAAATATTTCATGATCTTAGCGGTGCATCATGACCATTTTGATGATTTCAATTCAACCTGGCAAAAATGGAATTCGGTAAACGTTGGCCCCAAACGGGATATTGTAGGTGATTTCAGGCAGGCGGCCCTGAAATATAAAATGCCTTTTGGAGTAAGCTCGCACGATGATCGCTATCTGAACTGGTGGCTTCCAGCTTTTGGTTCGGATATTTCCGGCCCGTTAAAAGGCGTTCCTTATGATGGAAATCTGACGAAGGAAGATGGCAAAGGTTTATGGTGGGATGGGCTTGATCCGGCTGAGTTATACGGATTGCCGCCTGCTAAAAGAACGCCGGAATGGATTGCCGACATGAAAAGAAAATGGATACTGCGTCACAAAGAACTGGTGACAAAGTACGACGTGGATATGCTTTGGTTCGATGGTTACGGCTTCCCTTACGGTGAACCGGGAAAGGAAGTTTGTAGAACGTTATTTGAAAACAGCCTGAAGAAAAATGGTAAAGTCATGGCTGTTGCAGCAGGTAAAATTGATGATGAGGCTATTGTAAAAGATATTGAATGTGGAACGTCAAACAATATCAATCCCAAACCCTGGCAATCCATTATTACCACCAGCAGTGGATGGTTCTATAAAAAGGACCGGGAAATGGTTCATAATGCCCGGACGATCATCGAAATGCTGGCCGATGTAAATAGCAAGAATGGAAATTTATTATTGAATGTAGAATTGTTGCCCGATGGAAGCCTTTCTGCTGATGAAAAAGCGATCTTAGACGATGTAGGGGCCTGGGTGAATAAGAACAGCGCTGCCATTTATGCGAGCAAGCCCTGGAAAGTATATGGCGACAACCTGAATTCTTTTTTAAAACGTAATGCCACTATTGCAAATACTGATCTGGAAGCATTGAAAAAGCAAGCCGCGTCTGAACAATTTAATCAGCGAACAATCAAAAGCCCGCCTTATGGAAATAACGAAGTGCGGTTTACAAAGAAAGGGGACGTGCTGTATGTTTTTGTCCTGAACCCAACCGAAGGTCCGATTGATCTTCCAACATTGGGCTTGCGATCAGCGCAGCTGCCAAAGAGAATCAGATCGATAAAAATGATGGATGGTAAAAAGGTGGCTTTTAAACAAACAGATGAAAAGCTAACCCTTGCGGTTCCTGCAAGGCGTCCTTCAAAATATGTTGCGGTCTTTGCCGTAAAGGGAGCGTTGTGATACCCGATATAATTTGTTTTATTCAACAGGCAGTTGAAATCAATAAGATCATCCATGTAAAACAGTTGATCATTCATTTAATTTTTTTTCAATAGGATTATTTTTGAGCGGTAAATAGTGGCAAAAAATAGCATTATGCAAAACAAAATTATTTTTCTCTTTTTATTACTGGGCATTGCAGCAACGTCTTTTGCCCAAACCGGTACGGTCTTAAAATCGCCGGATGGCAAAATAATATTCACGCTTACTGTGAAAGAGGGCGGGCGTATTAATTATTCGGTATCTTATAACGGAAAGGATATCGTTCATCCTTCAGCGATGGGTGTGGAAAACTGGCAGGAGGGGTTGCAGCTCTATGGCACCCGTACGTTTTCAAATGACAGTTGGTGGACGCCTGTTTACGGAGAGAGAAGCCGGGTGCACGACCGGTACCGCGCAGCAATATTGAGCTTCAGAAAAAAAGACGGCTCCGCGCAAACCCTGCAGCTGGAAGCGCGGGCATATAATGAAGGGCTTGCTTTTCGTTATAGTTTCCCACGCAACAGCGGAAGCTCCCAAACAATCAGCATCAGCAAGGATTTTACGGAATTTAGTCTGCCCGAAGGAACCCGGGCCTGGTTTACTGATCATGCACAGGGAAGCTACCGGCTCTTGCCATTAACCAAATGGCCCGGCCAGGCAGAACGCCCGTTGACGCTGCAGCTGGAGAACGGAATGTACGCCGCGTTGGCGGAAGCAGAAGTGGTGAATTATTGCCGGACGAAATTTGTATTGGACCCGGCGCAGCCGAATACGATCGCCTGTGCCATGTTTGATAAAGTGGTGTTGCCAACGCCTTTTGCTACGCCCTGGCGGGTGATCATGATCGCCGGCAAGCCCACCCAGTTGTTACAGAATGATGATCTCATATTGAATCTGAACCCTCCCTGTGCCATTAAAAATACCAGCTGGATCAAGCCCGGGAAAGTGATGCGGGAGATAACGCTTTCCACAGGCGGAGCAAAGGCCCTGGTGGATTTTGCGGTAAAAAGACATTTGCAATATATTCATTTTGATGCGGGCTGGTACGGGCATGAGTATGATTCTACCTCAGACGCTTCGCGTGTAAATGTAGATCCGTTGCGCAATCCCAAAAATGACCTCGACCTGCCACAGGTCATCGCCTACGCAAAACAAAAAGGTATTGGCGTTTTACTGTATGTGAACCAGATCGCCCTGGCGAAACAACTGGATGTATTATTGCCTCTTTATGAAAAATGGGGTGTGGCCGGTATTAAGTTTGGCTTTGTAAATGTAGGCTCCTTTAAATGGACCAGCTGGATGCATGAAGCGGTAAAAAAATGTGCAAAGTATCATCTGATGGTAGATATTCATGACGAATACCGGCCTACCGGTTTTAGCCGGACCTACCCGAACCTCCTGACACAGGAAGGTATAAGAGGCAACGAGGAAATGCCGGATGCCACCCATAATGCAACCCTTCCTTTCACCCGCTTTTTAGCAGGCGCTGCAGATTATACGATCTGTTATTATCACCGGCCGGAGTTAAAACCAAAGCTGGCTGAAACACAGAACGGGCGGGTGCTAAAAACCACGTCGGGCCACCAGATGGCGTTGTCAGTGGTGTATTACAGTCCTTTCCAATTTATGTATTGGTACGACCGGCCGGAGGATTCGCAGAACGAGCCCGAACTGGAATTTTTTGACCGGGTGCCTACGGTGTGGGATGATACAAGAGTGCTGGATGGGCAAATCGGCCAGTATGTGACCATTGCCCGCAGAAGTAAAAACGAATGGTTCGTGGGAAGCATCACCAATAATGATGCCCGGGATATTAAGATCAACTGTTCCTTCCTTACGCCGGGTAAAAAATATACGGCTTCCATTTATTACGACGATCCTGCTTCGCCGGTACGCACCCGAATGTCTATAAAAAGGATAACGGTTGATGCGGCTACCGTACTGGATGCGCGTTTACTCCCTTCGGGCGGACAGGCGATCTGGATCCGGCAGGCTAATTGATGCGGGTTACTCTATTAGTGAAACGTCAGACCTGAGCCGCGAAAGCTCACGTTTGTCGTTTCACTTTTCACGATATTTTATACCGCTCTAAAAATTAAAATAATATCGTAAAAAAAATGAAACTTGTTCTAAAACCTTTATTATTGTTGCTTTCGGTTTACTGTTTTATTACAGCAAACGGGCAATTAACACAGCGGAATATATTTAAACCGTTTACGACAGAATATATCCGGAGCGTATTACCGGCACCGGGCAACTGGCGGCCTTTTCCGGTAACTTCCGCCGGATGGCGGCAGGTGCTGCCGGATAGTGTTATACGCCGTTACATTACAAATGGAGAGCAGGCCTTGCAGCAGGAATTTCCGGTAGAATCCTTAACAGATTTTTTGGACTTCGCCAGGACAAAGAACCGCATCCGGTATGAGCAAAAATGGACCGCCCGGCGCACGCGGTTATTCAGCCTGGTAATGGCAGAAGTGATGGAAGGCAGAGGCCGGTTTAATGACCGCATAGCAACTGCTGTATGGGCTATTTGCGAAGAGAGCTTCTGGGGCCTCCCGGCGCATATACAGGGACTCCCCGATGTGGAGCAGCCTTATGTAGACCTGTTTGCGGCGGAGACTGCTTCTTTGCTGGCATGGACCAGCTATTTTGTAGGTGGGAATCTGGACCGGGTCTCCACCCGCATAAGAGCACGAATTGTAAGTGAAGTAAACCGCCGGGTATTCCATCCCATGCTTACCGCTAACTGGCCTTGGATCGGGAACAGCAATCCAAACGCTAAGCTGAACAACTGGTCGCCCTGGATCATGTCCAATTATATTGCAACAGCATTGCTGCTGGAGACGGATGTGGATAAGCGGGCCGAAGCCATTAAGCGGGGCCTGAACACTATAGATCATTACGTGAATGGCCTGGCGGATGACGGGGCTATCGATGAGGGGCCCATTTACTGGTTCCCGTCCGTGGGCTGTGTTTTTGACGTATTGGCCTTACTGGATAATGCCACCAAAGGAAAACTGCAGCGCTATGCTGATCCCTCTCTGAAACAGGCGGCTTCCTATATTTACAAAACACATATTGCCGGCCGGTACTATGTAAACATGGGTGATGCCACTGCCACTATGGATGTCGACGGTATTTTTCTTTACAGGATCGGGAGCAGTATCAATGATCCGATGCTGATGACCTTAGGCGCTGCAACGGCGAAGGATACCCTGGCAGACCCCGATGGTCTGATCGACCGGATGTACTCCAGACGGTTTTTTAATCTTATGGAACGAAGCGCCTGTATGGGATATAAGGGTAAGACGAAAACGTTGAACGATGCCTGGATGCCGGGGATCGAGATGATGTGCACCCGCTCAGCAAATGGGATCTTTGTAGCCGCGCATGGGGGCCACAATGCCAAAAGCCATAACCATAACGATGTGGGCGACTTTATTGTTTATGTAAATAATCAGCCATTGATAGTGGACGTTGGCCGTGGAACCTACACCGGGCGCACTTTTTCGGCTGAACGGTATGCGCTGTGGTTTAATACTTCGGGCTATCACAACCTTCCGGAAATTAACGGCGTGCAGCAAAAAGACGGCAGGCAATATGCAGCCGCGGAGGTCCGGTATAATAAGAATGATGAAGGAGCTTCGCTTACGATGGATATAGCCAAGGCTTACCCGGTAGTGGCAGGCGTTGAGCATTGGACGCGGACGGTTGCCTTATCCCGTAAGGGGTTGGTAACAATTACTGATGCGTACCGGTTAAAGAAGCCCGGAACCGTTAGCCTGCATTTCATGACCCTTTGTGACGCTTCCGTTTCGCAGCCCGGGAAAATAATTTTTACCCTGCCGGATCATACAAAAATGGAATTATCCTATGATGCAGCGGTATGGGAGGCAGAAAAGCAGCCGGTAATACTTGATCAACCCGAAGATGAGGAGATCCGTCAGGTCTGGAATAATCAAACGATCTTCCGGATCACGCTTAAAGCCAGGAAACAATCGGCAAAGGGACGAGGGGTGTTGTATTTACGGGAACCGGATCAAAAGATAAAAAACCATCAAAATTGATCAATCTGAAGGTACTGTGTCCGTGCGTATCGGGGTAATTTTACGCCACTCTATTGATCATTAAATGACGTACTTGCTAATGAAACGATTTTTTGCGATAATAATGCTGGCGCTGATGCCGGTTTTCTCAGAAGCGCAATCATTCAAAGATATTGACCGCATCCTGGCGCCTTTTGGCGGGCATCTGCAAGCCTCGGTGAAAAAATACCAGGGCACTGCTTTAACAGAAACATTTCCGGCAGACGACCGGCAACGGCTGCCGGAGGGATGGAAACTTAAGGTAAAAACCAGCAGGGTGACCGGCCAGCCGGCGGCAATGGATCTGGCTGCAACCTTTATATTGGAACAAGGGGAGTCGGCGCAAACGGCGGTCAGCATTACGATTGATTTTAGCCGTTGGAGCCGGGATAACTATGTTTTGGTGCCCGCAAGTATGTATAACGGCAACCGTTATCCGGTTATCGGCAATGGCTATAACCCGGACTATCCGAAAGAAATGTATTATAATCCCGCAGTACCCTTAACCATATCCAATGATCCGCGCCTGGCGGTTGAAAAGGACCGGGCGTCAGTTGTGGAATTGCAAACCGGGAATGCTGCCACCCCCGCTATGTGCTTTTTTGCACCGGCAGCAGGAAAAAGTTTTGTGCTGTTAACGGATCAGCGCTCGCGGTTCGGAAACCATGGCCTTACCATTACTGAAAATAAAGCGCAAAACCAGAGCCGCTTTACTGTTACAGCGCCGGCTATGCGTCAAAAAGCGCCTGGATTTGGCGATTTTCATCCGAGCGGCGATAAGGCACCTGATTGGAAAGCGGGCGACAGCCTGACCCTGCACCTGCGTATTTTTGTGGAGCCTGCAACCAACATCCCGGAACTATTGACATTCTTTATGCAGCATCGTAAGGATGTTACCGGGCAAAACCAGCCGCGCAATTGGCTGCCGATGAGTTATTATACGGGTCTGGCCACTACCATCACCAGTAATAATTTCAGGGAGTTCCCGGTAGGTAATTATTATTTGCCAGAGAATAGCAAAGACTTTCAACTGGGATGGGTAAGCGGTATGATGAACACCTATCCCATGTTGGCGCTAAACAATAAAAAAGAACGGGAGCGCGTGGCACAAGAGCTGGATTTTGTGGTTAATAAACTGCAGGGAAAAAGCGGTTATTTTTATGGGGGAATTACAGCCGACGGGAAGATACGCCCGGAAAAAATGAACCCAGCTTATCCGGCAGTACAGGCAATGGTTCGTAAAAACAGTGATGCCTTGCTTTGGCTCATCAAACATCTTTTACTGTTTAAAGCGCAGGGCTATCAGGAGATGATCAAACCGGAATGGGAAGCAGCAGCACAAAAGCTTGCACAGGCTTTTGTGAACACCTGGAATAAGAATGGACAGTTTGGACAATATATTGTACCTGAAACCGGGGAAATTGCTGTGTTCAATTCCACAGCAGGCGCAATCGCGCCGGCAGGTCTGGCATTGGCATCGGCCTATTTTCATAATCCCGGATTTTTAAAAGTAGCGGAAGCGGCTGCAAATTATTATTACAACCGTGATGTAGTGAAACAAGGCCTTACCGGCGGCGACTGCGGGGATATTTCTATGGATGCCAATTCTGAGTCTGCCTTTGGTTTTTTAGAATCCCTGATGGCGCTTTATTATCATACAGGTGATAAAAGCTGGTTAAAAAAAGCGGAAGTGGAAGCGGCCCTGGCAGCCACCTGGACCTTGTCCTATGATGCGGTTTTTCCTCCGCAAAGCCAGATCGCAAAACTGGGCAGCCATATGGCGGGCGCCGTATGGGCCAGCATTCAGAATAAGCACGCGGCGCCGGGCATTTGTACCGCCTCCGGCGATTATTTGTTTAAATTATACCGGGCAACCGGCAACCCGTTATATGCCGACCTGATCCGCGATATTCAGCATGCCCAGACCGAAGCCGTAAATATTCCACCGGATCACGTTACTACAAATAATTTGGTGGGCAGCAGTATGGAACGGATCCAGCCCAGTGATGCTGAAGGAAAGGGAGCCATAGGTAATTTTATTAATACCCGTAATTCCTGGACGGAAACCAACGGAGCCCTGATGGCTATTGAGCTACCTGGGCTTTATGTGCAAACAGATACTAAAAAGATACGGGTGTTTGATCACGTGGAAGCGAAAATCATAAAATCTGATAGGGCGGGACTTACACTTGCTATTAGTAATAAAACAAAATATGCTGCAAGCGTAACGGTCTTTGCGGAAACGGGCAGTCAGTCAAAAAAGCCACTATCTTATACCGCATTTGTGAATTGGCCAAAAGTGAATATAGGGCCGGGAGAAGAAATTAAAGTAATTATTAATAATGCCGGGAAATTGCGATAGACATTCTAATAAATATATGCAGTTGTATGTTGTAAGTTACTTATTTTCAATATAATAACAAATTAATGCAATCGATTGCATTAATAGGGTAAGTCAAATAAAATTATATTTGGACAATGCAGTTGCTTACAGGATTGACTGCCCTCCTATAATAAAAACAGATTGAACTACAGTCATTCAATAAAACGATTAATAAAAATGATAAAGAAAATAGTGCTAATTGCTTGTGCCTGGGTAAGTGTGCAGGCAAGCTTTGGTCAAAAGAATGTGCCACCGGCCGAGATCCGGCAAAAGATGGAATGGTTTGCAGATGCCAAACTGGGGATTTTTATTCATGCGGGCATTTATGCAGTCAACGGTATTGATGAGTCATGGAGTTTCCATAATAAAAAGATCAGCTACGCCGATTATATGAAGCAATTGAAAGGCTTCACCCTTAAAAAATATGATCCGGCTTTCTGGGCCGATCTGATAAAAGAAAGCGGCGCCCGTTATTCGGTGATTACAACCAAACATCATGACGGCGTGGCCATGTATGATACCCGTCTCAACGACAGGAGTATTGTAAAGAAAACGCCTGCGGCAAGGGATATGGTTCAGCCTTTTTTTGATGAATTGCGCAAGCGTAATATCAAATGTGGCGCGTATTATTCCCTGATCGATTGGTCGGATGATAATTATCCCGGCTTTTTGAAAGACAGCAGCCGGTATATAGTGTCTAATGACTATGACCGATGGAATCGCTTCCGGAGTTTTTTCCAGGGGCAGATCAAAGAGATCAATAAAAAGTTTAAACCGGACCTGTGGTGGTTTGATGGTGATTGGGAGCATAGCGCCGAAGAATGGGAAGCGCAAAAAGTGCGTACTATTATTTTGTCGGGCAATCCTAACGCTATCATTAACGGACGGTTGCAGG
Source organism: Niabella sp. (assembly GCA_017744795.1). Taxonomy (GTDB): domain Bacteria; phylum Bacteroidota; class Bacteroidia; order Chitinophagales; family Chitinophagaceae; genus Niabella. The sequence goes on from JAGIAQ010000046.1 coordinate 11,570, forward strand.
GCTGGGGCGACTATGAAACGCCGGAGCAGAATTTTCCGGTTACACGGCCCAACTATAACTGGTGGGAGCTCTGCATGACCAGCAATGATAATTGGGGCTTTCATCATGACAATAATTGGAAAACGCCCTACGAGATCATTACTATTTTTGTTGATGCGGTAGCCAATGGCGGCAACCTGTTGCTGGATATGGGCCCCAAGGAAGACGGCACGATCCCCGAAGAACAGATCCATATTTTAAAAGAGCTGGGCGCCTGGAATAAAAGAAATGGTGAAGCCATTTTTAACACGGTGGGCGGTTTGCCCCAGGGGCATTTCTATGGCCCTACCACACTTTCAAAAGATTCCAGTACACTCTATCTGTTTTTACACGGCAAACAAAACGGCCCGGTAATGATCAAAGGGTTGAAAAATAAAATTGAACAGGTTACCGTATTGGGCAATGGCACACGGCTGGAACCAAAGATCGTAGGCAAAATATCCTGGAGCCCGATCCCTGGTTTGGTCTACATCAATGTTCCGGAAGCAGCCTGCGATCAATACGTTACAGTTTTAAAAGTAAAGCTGGATAAACCTGTGAGCTTGTATAAAGGGCAGGGTGGATTGCAATAACAAATGCTAATATGAGGAAATGATTTGTTTGTTCAAAAGAGTGATCAATGGGTTGGTCCTTAGCCTTCCATTATTGTTTTGTGACGCAGTTGCCGCACAAACAATCACGGCGAAAGAAATAATAAGTCGTTATCAGAATGTTTTTCTAAACCCGCCAACGCGTACCCCCGCTACCGTAGCAGTGGATGCGCCTTTACTGGGCAATGGGTCGGTTGCTGCGGCTATAGCCGGTCCGCCGGAAGCGCAATGCTATTATTTGGCGCGAAATGATTTCTGGCGACTGAAATCAGGGTTCAATGAATCGTATCCCGCAGTGCTTGGGAAACTGACTATTTATTTTCCGGCGTTAAAAGATGCTGCTTACAACCTCCGGCAGGATTTATACACGGCAATAACCACCGCTTCCTTTAAAAGGGGCGAACAGGTACTGGAACTGCAATCCTTCGTGCCGGCAACAAAAGACCAGCTGCTAATAACGATTAAGAATACAGGCAGTACGGTATTGAGCGGGAGCCTGGCACTGGAGCTGCCCGGCGAAGAACAGTTTCATGTAAAGCCTCCGCTGGAAAATAAATTTGCGGATACAACGGGAAGCGGAACGCTTAACAATGGGGTTCAATGGATACAGCGGGGATTCATTAAGGACGTAGATCTCGCAACAATGGCGGCGGCGGCTTGCAGGATCATCGGCGGCACGGGTCGGAAACTAACGTTACAGCCCGGTCAAACAATATACCTGGCCTGTGCTTTTTCCGGCAATTTTAAGTCGGAGCATCCGCTGCAATCGGTGCAGCGCGGCATCGGTCTATTCTCGCTTCATGAGTTTAAAAAAGCGACAGCAGCGCATACAGCCTGGTGGCGTAATTATTGGAATAAAAGTTTTGTTTGTATAGAGGATTCAATAATCGCACATCAATATTATCGTTCCCTTTATAATATGGCTTCCTGCAGCCGTAATCCCAAATTCCCGCCGGGTATTTTCGGAAGTTGGGTTACCAAAGAGATACCCTCATGGAACGGGGATTATCATCTGAATTATAATTACAGCGCTCCCTTTTATGCGTTGTATTCTTCCAATCGCCTGGAACAGGCGCTTCCTTATGATGCCCCGGTATTGGATTTTATGCAGCGGGGAAAGTATTATGCCCGGCGGGTTACCGGCATTTCAGACGGGGTGTTATACCCTGTAGGAATTGGACCACTAGGCATTGAAACCACTCGTGAAAATGACTTAATGCAGCAACATATGCAGGGTTATATTAAGAGTGGCTTTGTTGAGGCGGGCGGGCTCTTTTTTGGCCAGAAAAGTAATGCGGCCTATTGCGCTACCGACCTTTCCATGAAGTTTTATCGTACCTATGATCCAGCGTATACAAAAAAGATTTATCCGTTTATAAAAGCAGTGGCTTTATTTTGGCAGCAATACCTGAAAAAGGAGGGGGACCGATATGTGATATTGAACGACGCCATTCATGAAGGCACGGTGGGCACCAAAAATCCCATTCTTTCGTTGGGGCTGGTTCCTATGGTGCTGCAAACCGCAATAGACATGAGCACGCTGTTGCAGGTGGATCAAACGCTGCGCCATCAATGGCAGGGGAAAATTGATAGCTTGTCAAGGTATACTACGCAGGTACGCAATGGCAAAACCGTTTTTCGCTATAGTGAAGAAGGAACCGACTGGTGGCCGGATAATACGCTTGGCATTCAAAATATTTATCCCGCCGGGGCCATTGGTTTAAACAGTGACAAGGAGCTGTTGCAAACTGCCCGCAATACCATTGCTGAAATGCAGCGTTGGAAAGACTTTAACGGCTCCAACAGTTTTTTCCCGGCTGCGGTGCGGGTGGGATATAATGCGGACACGATCCTGGAACAATTACATGCTTATAGTTTGCACACTTACCCCAATGGGTTCCAATTGAGCAATCCGCATGGAATTGAAAATTGCAGTACAGTGCCCAATACCATTAACGAGATGCTGTGTATGGGCAACCAGGGTGTCTTACGGGTGTTTGCTGTATGGCCCCAAAATAGCGATGCAGCATTTGTAGATATCAGGAGTGAAGGGGCTTTTCTGGTTTCATCGGCGATTAAAAATAACAGCGTACAATATGTCAAAGTATATAGTGAGCAGGGAAGAACCGCTGTACTACAAAACCCCTGGCCCGGTAAACAGCTTTGGGTTCAAAGTAATAAACGGCCCGGTAGTAGAAGATCGGGTGAACGGATATCTTTGTCAACAGTAAAGGGAGAAAGGCTATTGATTACCGTGAGTAGTGAAACCGGCAAGTGGTGATACTGTTTTAATTGAAAAAGGGTATGGAATATCGGAAGACGTCAGACGATAAACGTAAAGCCGTCACGTTTCACGATTAACCCAACCCTCAAATTGATCGTCATTTCGATGAGTCCGCCGAAGGCGGATGAAGAGAAATCTCAGTGTTAAATAAAAAGTCATTTACATTGCCTGGCGTTTGTTTTTGTTGTTTGAAAGAAATTGATTGTTATAAACACTAATAAAGTAATAAAGAATATGCGATTCAGAATTTTGGCAGCAATGCTGTTGTTGATTTCAGGAGCACTAAAAGCCCAGCAACCCATATCTATTATCCCGCAACCTGTCGTCTTGCAACAAACACCGGGTGTATTTATTTTGGACGAAACCGTACGTGTGGAAGCCCCGGCCAATAACAAGGCAGCAGCCGATGTGGCCCGATACTTCGGTAATTATATCAAACAGCTCAGCGGGTATGATGTCAATAATAAAAGCACAGCTAAAAATAAAACGATCCGCTTTCGGATAGCGCCGGTAGACCAGGCAGGAACCGAAGGCTACAGCATATCGGTTGCACCAACTAAGATAACAATACAGGCCAACCAGGCAAAAGGATTGTTTTACGGGGTACAGTCTTTAATGCAGACCCTGCCGGCCATTCGCACCAACCAAACATTGCGGATCCCCTGTATGGAAATACTGGATTACCCGCGCTTTCCCTGGCGCGGCATGATGCTGGATGTAAGTCGTCATTTTTTTGGTCCGGAGCTGATCAAAGAATTTATAGACCTGATGGCCGCGTATAAAATGAATGTTTTTCACTGGCACCTGGTAGACGGTGCCGGCTGGCGCATTGAAATAAAAAAGTATCCAAAGCTTACGCAGCAGGCGGCCTGGCGGATCAGCGATTATGGCAAACCCTGGAACTGGGCAGATATTCAATTCAATGCCGATCGTAACAAAGCCACCTACGGGGGATATTACACACAGCAGCAAATCAAAGAGATTGTAGCGTATGCAGCGCAGCGCTATATTACCATTGTTCCGGAAATTGAAATGCCCGGGCATTCGGAAGCAGCCCTGGCTACCTATCCCCAGTATTCCTGTGTGCCCCCTGCCGCTTCTTTTAATGAGCCGGGCAATTTCTATGGAAGAACAGCCCATGCCAACTATTGTCCTGGTAACGATAGTGCTTTTGTATTTCTGCAAAATGTTCTGAGGGAAGTGATGGCTTTATTTCCCTCAAAATATATTCATGTGGGTGGAGATGAAGTGGACAAAACCACCTGGAAGCATTGCGAGCGGTGCCAGCGCCGGATGCAGTCGGAGGGATTAAAAAATGTGGAAGAGCTGCAGAGTTATTTTATCCGGCGAATGGAAAAATTCCTGCTGGCCAACGGGCGTAAACTGATTGGCTGGGATGAGATCCTCGAAGGCGGGCTGGCGCCGGAAGCAACGGTAATGAGCTGGCGGGGTGAAAGTGGCGGCATTAAAGCGGCGCAAATGAACCACGATGTGGTAATGAGCCCCGGATCCCCATTGTATTTCGACCATTACCAGGGCGATCCCGAAACCGAACCACTGGCATTTGGAGGTTTTAATACCTTGAAGCGCGTGTATAATTATGACCCGGTTCCGTCTGAATTAAATCCGAATGAAGCTAAATATATACTGGGTGCCCAGGCAAATCTGTGGACCGAACAGATCCAGACCTATGACCATGTGGAATATATGATCCTGCCCCGTATGCTGGCGTTGGCTGAAGTGGTATGGAGCCCCAAAGCGTCCCGTAACTGGCAGAGCTTTAATCAGCGGCTGCAACCGCAGCTGATGGGTTTTGACCAGAAAGGGATCCGCTATTCCAAAGGAAATTTTAAGGTAGATATTCTGCCGGAAATTCAGGATGGCAAATTAAAGGTTCGTATGGAAACGGAGAACGAAGCTGGCGTGATCTATTATACAACCGATGGTTCAGATCCCGGTACGGGTAGCCAGCGTTATGAACAACCCATCGCGATAGACCGGTCAATGACGTTAAAAGCGGGAATTGCTATCAATAACAGCATGGTAAAACTGCGGCCCGCGCAACAGGTGTTCACTTTTAATAAGGCAACCGGCAAAACAGTTCAATACGGAACCCCTTACAGTAAATATTACCCGGCCAACGGACCGGCAACACTTACGGACGGATTGCGGGGCACAAAAGATGCGGGCAAACAATGGCATGCATTTAATGGCAGCGACCTGGTAGCGACCATTGATCTTGAAAAACCGGTGGATGCTCGTTCTGTAACTCTGGGGTGCCTGCAAAACTACGGCCAGTGGATATTCTTCCCGCAATGGGTAAAATTTGAAGTATCGGCTGATGGAACAAATTATACGGAACTGGCAATGGTGAAGAATACAATACCCGCAACAGACCAATCTGCACAAACAAAAGATTTTACGGCGCGTTTTGATTCCCGGTCATTTCGTTATTTACGCATTACAGCAAAAAATCTGGGCCAATGTCCCAAAGGGCATCCCGGCGAAGGACAACCGGCTTGGTTGTTTTGCGATGAGATCATTGTGGAATGAGAAATAACAGATGTAAAATGCAGTATAGGAAAATAACGTCATTCCGACACCTGCGCAGCTGGCGAGGAATCTCAGCCCGATGAAACCGAAAATAATAAATGAATAAGATTATATTCGTAGTTGTTTTTAATTGTGTTCTTGGTCTTGCCGCCCCGGGGCAGCAATCAGCTACTACCTGGTGCAATCCGCTCAACCTGAATTACCGGTTCAGTTACGACGGGCTGGGCTATCGCGAAGCAGCCGACCCCGTGATCCATTTGTATAAAGGCACTTATTTTCTTTATGCTTCAAAGTCGGGCGGTTACTGGTACAGCGGCGATTTATTAAACTGGACCTACCGGTCTTCACAATCATTGCCTACAGAAGACTATGCGCCCACAGTTGAAACCATTCATGATACCGTTTTTTTTATGGCCTCGCAGGGTGCAAGGAATATTTATTACAGTACCAATCTGCTTCAGGATAACTGGGAGGTATACCGGAAACAATTCCCGCTGGGGGTTACGGACCCGGCGCTGTTCCAGGATGAGGATGGCCGTGTATATTTTTATTATGGCTGCTCCAATGTAAACCCCATCATGGGTGTAGAGTTGGATCCCCTAAGACGTTTTGATACGATTGGTGTGCCGCAGGTATTGATCCGGCATGGGTTTAAGGAGCATGGCTGGGAAGAACCGGGCGAACAACATAATGATAATAAAAACGGGTGGAACGAAGGCGCCTGGATGAATAAATATAACGGCAGATATTACCTGCAATACGCTGCGCCCGGCACAGAGTTTAAAGTATATGGCGATGGCGTATATGTGTCTGATAAACCATTAGGACCGTTTACGTACATGCCCAACAGTCCTTTCTCCTATAAGCCGGGTGGTTTTATAAATGGTGCCGGACATGGCAGTACTTTTAAGGATAAATACGGCAACTACTGGCATGTGGCTACCATGACCATTTCGGTACGGCATATGTTTGAACGCAGGGTCGGTTTATTTCCATCTTTTTTTGATAAAGACGGACAGTTACATACACTTACAGATTTTGGCGATTACCCGTTGCGCATGCCGCATCGTAAAATGGATTTTGAAAAAGAAAACCTGTTTGCCGGGTGGATGTTGCTTTCTTATAAAAAACCGGTTACGGCTTCCTCGGCCCTTGCAGGGCACCTGCCGGAGTTGGCAACAGACGAGGAAGTGCGTACCTGGTGGAGTGCTGCTTCCGGCAATAAGGGAGAATGGTATCAAATAGATCTGCAACAACAAAGTAATGTAAAAGCCTTGCAAATAAGTTTTGCCGATGAGGGCGCCCGCCTTAAAGCAGGGATGCTTGTAAAACCATATCAGTATAAAATTGACTATTCGAATGATGGCAGGAACTGGAAGACCCTGGTTGATAAATCCGATAACAACGCAGACCGGCCGCACGACTATATTGAGTTATCCAGGTGGGTAAAACTGCGGTACTTAAAGATCACGGCAATACAGGTGCCGGATGGTCAGTTTTCTTTATCCGGCTTCCGGGTATTTGGTAAAGGCAAGGGCCACCCGCCCGCTGCGGCAACATCGGTGCTTATAAAAAGGAATAAGGAGGATGCCAGGAGAGCAGTGGTACAATGGGCTCCTTCAAAAAACGCTACAGGGTATGTGGTGTATTTTGGAACAGCCCCGCATAAATTGTTTCACTCGGTAATGGTTTATGAAAAGAATAGTCTTGACCTCCCGGGCTTAAATAAAAACGTTCCTTATTATTTCAGGGTGGATGCATTTAATGAAAATGGAGTCACCAAAGGAACGGAAACCGGATTGTATTAAAAATATCGCATGATAAAACGTATAAAAATGAAGATAATGGCTGTCTGGGTAACACGGTTCTGTGTTGGTGCCTTTTTCTTATGCCTGCTAACAGGAGCGGCAAAGGCGCAGCTTGTGGCAACTAATGAAGCACCATTTGTGATTCCTGCGCTGCATGAATGGAAAGGGAGTATCGGACAATTCGAATGGGAGCACAATCTTAAACTGATTGTAGATTCAAAATACAAAGAGCAGCTGCTACCCGTTGCAAGGTTGCTTGCAGAAGATTGGGCAATAGCATCAGGAACGCAGCAGTTGCAGGTAAGCACTGGCAAGCCTGTAGCGGGCGCTATCTTTTTTACCTTGAACAATACCGACACTGCTTTGCGGGCAGAAGGCTACCGGCTGTTTATTGATAAGAACATCATCATTGAAGCAAAGGACAAAGCCGGCGCCATATGGGCTACACGTACCTTGCTGCAACTATTAGAACAGGCCCCGCAACATAAGCTGCCAAAAGGTGTGGCGTTGGATTACCCGCAATATGAAGTACGCGGATTTGTGTTGGATGTAGGACGTAAATTTTTCAGCCTGGACTTTTTAAGGAACTATGTAAAATTCATGTCGTATTACAAGATGAACGATTTTCATATTCATTTAAACGATAACGGCTTTAAACAGTTTTTTGGCGATAATTGGGATAGCACGTATTCGGCATTCCGTTTACAGAACGATACCTACCCCGGCCTTACGGCAAAAGATGGCAGTTATTCAAAGAAGGAGTTTATAGAACTGCAGCAATTGGCACAACATTATGGGGTCAACATCATCCCGGAAATTGATGTACCGGCGCATTCGCTCGCCTTCAGCAAAGCCGTGCCCGGCGTAGGCAGCAAACAATATGGGATGGATCACCTTGACCTGGATAATCCGCTTACATACAAAGTAATTGACAATGTGTTCAGGGAGTACCTGCAAGGGCCCAACCCGGTTTTTATAGGGAAAGAAGTGCATATAGGCACGGATGAATATGCCAAAAAAGATGCGGAAAAGTTCAGGAAGTTTACCGATCATTATATCCGTTTTGTAGAAAGTTTTGGGAAAAAAGTACGCATGTGGGGCTCGCTGACGCACGCGCAGGGCACCACGCCCGTAAAAGTGGAGGGCGTTACTATGAACCTTTGGTATAACGGTTACGCCGAGCCCAAAGACATGTTTGCTTTGGGATATAAAGGCATCAGCACACCGGACGGCTGGTTATATATTGTACCGGCAGCCGGCTATTATTACGATTATCTGAATACAAAAAAACTCTATGAAGAATGGACGCCCAACCGGATCGGCAAAGAGACCTTTGATGAGCACTACCCGCTTTTAAGAGGCGGAGCCTTTGCGGTATGGAATGATCATGTGGGTAATGGGATCACCGAAAAAGATGTGCACCACCGGGTATTTCCTGCAATGCAGGTATTAGCCCAAAAAATGTGGGATGGAAGCGTAAGGCCGATGAACTATGATGATTTCAAATCGCATGCCCAGCAGTTGGGAGAGGGCCCCGGGCTGAATATGTTGGGGCGGATACGGGCAAAAGATTCGCTGGTATTGTCGATGGATGCCGGGGGGCATTTCAATGGCCGGCAAACGCTGTCAACCAATGCACCATTTGATAAAAAAGAAAAAGCCTTTCATCTGAAAGGAGGAGAGAGCTTTATTACCACTCCCTATCCGGGAATTGGTTATGGTTACACTATTAGCTTTTCCATAAAGCCTGATGGAGCCAACGGACCAAACGCGGTATTGTTCGGATCAAAAGATGCGGTAGTAACACTGAACCAACAGGGCACCGGTAAGCTGGGCTTTTCAAGAGAAGGCTATCATTACAGTTTTGACTATTCGGTTCCGGTTAATGAATGGACGAATATTGTGATCAAAGGCAATAATAAAGGTACCTCGCTTTATGTGAATGGGGTGTTGAAAGAAAAACTGGAAGGAGCTAAAAGAACCTTCCCCAATGGAAAACAAACGGCAAAAGTACAAACACTCTTTTTCCCTTTGCAGTTTATCGGTGACAAGAACAATGCGGCCAAAGCCCTGATCCGAAATTTAAAAGTGTTTAATACTGAACTTCCCGACAATGCTCTTCGAGACTTTTAGTCCCGAAGCCCCATTCTGTCGCCTTTGGCGGCAATAAAGATTAGTAATAAATTTATCTCAATGAAATATAAAAAACGGCAAATGCAATTTCATTCTTTAACCCGGTTGCTGGTGATCGGATGCTTTATACTGTTATTTCTTCAAACAGGCATTGCACAATCAACCTTTACCCGTCTGGGCGATGCCGGCACTACCTCCTTTGATGAAGGGTGGGTGTTCAAACGTTATGGACTACAACCCGATGGCACTAGGCTCGAAGAACCTCAGGGAACTGAAATGCCCGGCTTTAATGATAAGGATTGGCAGCACATTACGTTGCCACACGATTGGGCCATCACCGGGCCTTTTCGCATCGACCTGGCCGGCGAAACCGGCAAGCTGCCGTGGAAGGGCATCGGGTGGTATCGTAAGTATTTTAAGGTAGCTGCGGCCGATGCCGGCAAAAAAATATTCATCGATTTTGACGGAGCTATGGCTTATGCAGAGATCTGGCTGAACGGTAAATATGTAGGAGGCTGGCCTTATGGGTATACTTCTTTCAGAATGGACCTCTCGCCTTATCTTTTATATGGAAAAGAAAATGTACTGGCCGTAAAATTGAATACAGAAAAATGGGATTCCCGCTGGTACCCGGGGGCCGGCATTTACAGACATGTATGGTTAGTAAAAACCGAGCCAGTGCATATAGATCATTGGGGTACCTATATTACTACACCAAAAGTTACGGCACAGGCAGCCGATATTAAAATAGGAGTAACGCTTGTTAACGAAGGGCGGCAAGGGGTAAAGGCAACCGTTCAAACGGATATTTTCGAAGCCGGTCCGGGAAACACACTCAGGAAGAAAGTGGCTGCTGTTCAAAATAAAAATATTGAGTTGACGGAAGGTAATAACAAGATAAATGTTGAAGTTCCAATTCAACATCCCCGTTTATGGAGCATCGAAACACCAAACAGGTATTTTGCCGTAACTACGGTGTTCGTTAACGGGAAAAAAACAGATACTTACTACAGTACTTTGGGCCTGAGAACGATTGAGTTTACCGCCCGAAACGGGTTTTTGTTAAACGGGAAAAGAATACCCATACAAGGTGTTTGTATGCACCACGATCTGGGCGCATTGGGTGCCGCGATGAACACCAGTGCATTAAGGCGGCAGTTAACGCTGTTGAAGGCAATGGGGGCGAATGCCATCCGCACCTCACATAATCCGCCGGCTCCTGAGCTGCTGACACTGGCAGATGAAATGGGCTTCCTTGTTTGGGATGAAGCCTTTGATGCCTGGAAGCACGGCAAAAAGAAGAACGATTATAATAAATTATTTGATGAATGGCGTGATAAAGATCTGACAGCACTGGTGCACCGCGACAGAAACCATCCTTCTGTAATTATCTGGAGCATTGGGAATGAGGTAATAGATCAGCGCGATGTGGCCATGACAAAAGAGCTCGCAGATATTATGCGCCGGGAAGATCCTACACGCCCCATATCCAACGGATATAATGACCCCGATGGAGGAAGAGCTTCGGGCGCGGCTCAGGGCGTGGACCTGATGGGTGTGAATTATTTCTTTGGACAACAGGCCAAATGGGATGCAGATGCACGCTATGCAAATATGCCTACAATGGGCAGTGAAACCTCCAGCTGTGTCAGCTCCCGGGGAGAATATTTCTTTGGAACCAACCGGAAAAACTGGCAGATCAGTTCTTACGATCTGGATCATCCGGGCTGGGGTTGTACACCGGATGAGCAGTTCCGCACGAATGCAAAATATCCGCATTTATTGGGTGAGTTTGTGTGGACAGGATTTGATTATCTCGGCGAACCGACGCCCTACGGATCGGATGAGACCAACCTGCTGAACTTCCGGAATGATCCATCAAAACGAGCGGAGTTGGAAAAAGCATTAGCGGAGCTGCAACAAAACAAACCACCCTCCCGCAGCAGCTATTTCGGTATTATTGACCTGGCAGGATTTCCCAAAGATCGGTTCTATCTGTATCAATCGCATTGGCGGCCTGAGCTGCCAATGGCGCATATACTCCCACACTGGAATTGGGAAGACAGGGTAGATTCTATAGTTCCTGTACACGTGTATACTTCCGGTGATGAGGCAGAATTATTTTTAAACGGCAAAAGCCTGGGACGCAAAAGGAAGCAGCGGGGTAAAGATTTCAGGCTGGTATGGGAACAGGTGGTTTATCAGCCGGGCACCTTAAAAGTAGTGGCTTATAAAAACGGGAAGCCCTGGGCAACGGATGTAGTGAAAACAACCGGCCCGGCGGCGAAGCTATCATTAACATCCAATGTTAAGAAAATAGCCAATGATGGAAAGGAGCTTGCTTTTATCACCTTACGTGTGGAGGACAGGAGCGGGTTAATGGTACCGCGCGCGCACCCAAAGATCCGGTTCACAATAGAGGGGCCGGGCGAGATCATCGCTACCGATAACGGCGATGCCACCAGTTTTGAATCGTTTCAAAGTCCTGATAAGACCGCGTTTAATGCCATGGCGCTGGTGATCGTAAAAGCAAAAAGAAATGCCGGCGGTTCTTTGAAAATTAAGGCCGCAGCGGACGGGCTGCAGGCGGGGCAGGCCACGGTGCTCATTAACTAATTGCTGGATCGCTTTAACTTTAAAGAAAATAAAATAGATGATGAGAATTATTGGAAAAGGATTGTTATTTAAAGTAGCTTTGTTGTTTTTCCTGGTATTGTCTCTCGGCGCCCACGCGCAAAAACAAACTTTTGCTATTGGCGACAGCAGTTTTTTACTGAATGGGAAGCCCTATATTATTCGCTGCGGAGAATTGCATTATACCCGCATTCCGCGCGAGCAGTGGCGGCAGCGGCTGCAAATGTGCCGGGCCATGGGACTGAATACGGTATGTGCTTACCTGTTTTGGAATTATACAGAAAAAGAACAGGGTAAATTTGACTGGAGCGGGCAGGCAGATGCTGCTGCATTTTGTCGCCTGGCACAAGAGGAAGGGCTGTACGTGATCCTGCGCCCCGGCCCGTATTCCTGTGCGGAATGGGAGTTTGGCGGGTTCCCCTGGTGGCTCCTGAAGGATAAAAAAATGAGTGTACGCACCCAATATCCCGGCTACCTGGCCGCCAGCAAAAAATATTTGCTTGAAGTGGGCCGGCACCTGGCGCCGCTTCAGATCACCAACGGCGGCAATATTTTGATGGTGCAGGTGGAAAATGAATACGGCAGCTTTGGCAGTGATAAAGAATATATCGGTATTATCCGCGACAATTTAAAGGAGGCCGGATTTAATGTACCGCTTTTTACCTGTGACGGGCCGGTACAACTGAAGAATGATGTACGCCCCGATATTTTTGCGGCGGTAAATTTTGGCGGAGACCCTGCAGGTGGTTTTAAGGCACTGCGGGCGATACAGGCGCATGGCCCGCTGCTGTGCAGTGAGTTTTACCCCGGCTGGTTTGATAGCTGGGGCAGGCCTCATCATACCGGAGATTCAAAAAAAATTGTAGATAATTTAAAATGGATGCTCGAACACAAAGCCTCTTTCAGTATTTATATGGTGCACGGAGGCACTACCTTTGGTACGTACAGCGGAGCCAACGCGCCGCCTTATCTTCCCCAGACCAGCAGCTATGATTACGACGCGCCTATAAATGAGGCGGGTAATGCCACACAAAAGTTTTACGATATCCGTAACTTATTTGCAAATTATTTACAGGCGGGTGAAACCCTGCCCGATGTGCCTGCGCCAGCCACTGCACAAAATGTTAGTGGTATACAGTTTACTTCGGTTGCGGCTGTATGGAACAACCTGCCGCAACCTGTACGCGCCGACAGCGCTGTGTTGATGGAAGATCTGGACCAGGGATATGGCGCAGTACTGTACCGGACACAATTGCCTGCTGGCGGTAAGGCCGTATTACGTTTTAAAGACGTGCACGACTACGCGCCGGTTTATATGAATAAAAAATTGATCGCCATAATTGACCGGCGAAAAGGAAATTTTACAGTGGAGATCCCTGCAAGGGCAAATGCCGCAACGCTCGATGTTTTGGTTGAAGCTACCGGCCGTGTAAATTACGGGGGCCTGATGCACGACCGTAAAGGCATCCATGGAACAGTGATATTGGACGATGGCAAAAAAGAAACAGCGCTCACAAAATGGAGCAACTATTCTATCCCGCTGGGTGAAAAAAATCTTCCGGTAACATACAAACCGCTTGATTCGCAAAAGAACCCCTCTGCAGCATTTTATAAGGCTACTTTTACTTTAAATAGCACCAAAGATACCTACCTTGATATGCGCAAATGGAACAAAGGACTGGTATGGGTAAATGGTATTTGCCTGGGCCGGTATTGGAATATAGGACCTACGCAAACCATGTATCTTCCCGGTTGCTGGTTAAAGAAAGGCACCAATGAAGTAGTAGTATTTGATGTGCTGGGCAATGCAAAGCCTGAATTGCAGGGACTGAACAAGCCTATCTTAGATATGCTCACGGAAAAACAGGCGCAGGCGCACCGAAAACCCTCTCAAACGTGGATATTGGATGAATCCGGTGCTTATTATAAAGGAAGCTTTGCAGATAACAGGGATTGGAAAACGGTTTCTTTTAAACCCGTTGCAGCAAAGTATTTTTGTCTCGAAGCACTGAATGAATTTAAAGGGCAACCGTATACTTCTGTTGCTGAAATTATATTGCTGGATGATAAGGGCAGGGAAATTCCACGCAGTGAATGGAAAGTGGTATTTGCCGACAGCGAAGAGTTACAAGGCGATGATGGCAACGCAGCCAACGCGTTTGATCTGCAGTTTACCAGCATCTGGCATACCGAATGGCAAAACAGGGCGCCAAAGCATCCGCACCAGATCGTTATTGACCTGGGAAAAAGCTATACGGTTGGGGGAATGAAATTATTGCCCCGGCAGGATGGACCAAACGGACGAATTAAAGACTACCGGTTGTACTTTTCACAAAGCTTGTTTAAAGGATTATAGAAATGAAAAAACGACGGAGCCTGATAAAGGCGTGCCGTAATTTATTATCATTATATTAAAAGAGCAATATGAAATCTGTTTTTTTTGCAGTAGCAATGCTGATCCATTTTAGTCCGGGCATTTTTGCACAAACGGCTAAAAAAACAGCAACCCGCCCCAACGTTATTATCATCTTTATGGATGATATGGGTTATGGCGATCCCGAATGTTATGCAGGCGTTAATTACAAAACACCCAGTATTAACAGGCTGGCCGCTGAGGGAATGCGGTTTACCAATTTCTATGCGGCGCAGGCCGTATGCAGCGCCTCAAGAGCAGGGTTGCTTACCGGTTGCTATCCCAACCGGGTGGGCATTCACGGGGCTTTGATGCCCTGGGCGGAAATAGCCTTAAATACAAATGAAGAAACCATTGCTTCGGTATTAAAACAGGCGGGGTACCATACCGGCATGATCGGCAAATGGCATCTGGGCGCAAAAGCTCCAAACTTGCCGGTGCATTATGGCTTTGATGAATACCTGGGGTTACCCTATTCCAATGATATGTGGCCGGTTAACTATGATGGCAAGCCGGTAACGGACAGCTCCAACCGGAAATTCCGGTATCCGCAGTTGCCGCTGCTGGATGGAGACCGGCCCGTTCGTTACATTAAAACCCTGGAAGACCAGGGGACCCTTACAGCCACTTATACCCGGCGGGCCTGTGATTTTATTAAACAGAATAAAAGCCGTCCGTTCTTTTTATACCTGGCGCATTCAATGGTGCACGTGCCTATTTATGCATCGCCGAAATTTTTAGGTAAAAGCGGGGCCGGCTTGTTTGGAGATGTAATGATGGAGGTAGACTGGTCGGTAAATGAGGTTATGCGCACGTTGAAAGAACAGGGCGTTGACAAAAACACCCTGGTGGTTTTTACCAGCGATAACGGCCCCTGGCTTACGTTTGGCGATCACGCAGGCAACACCGGTGGCCTCAGGGAAGGCAAGGGCACCAGTTGGGAAGGCGGGCAGCGGGAGCCTTGTATTATTCGCTGGCCCGGTGTAATTCCCGCGGGAACTGTTTGTAATAATCTTGCCGCCACAATTGATCTTTTACCGACGATTGCAAAATTTTCAGGAGCAGCGCTGCCAAAAAATAAGATCGATGGCGTTGATATATCTTCTTTATTGTTAGGAAAAGAAGGAGCCAATCCAAGAGATGAACTGGCCTATTATTACGGGCGCAATAACCTGGAAGCCGTGCGTAAAGGAAGCTGGAAACTGGTATTGCCGCACCGGGGACAGACGTATAAAACTTACATGCCGGGCAAGAATGGCTTCCCCGGAGGGTATGCAGAAGCAGATGTGCCACTGGCTTTGTATGACCTGGCGCATGATCCCGGTGAAACGCTGGATGTTCAAAAAGCTCATCCGGATGTAGTACAAAATTTAATGACTGTTGCTGAAAAATACCGCGCTGCATTGGGGGATGACCTAACCAAAACGCCCTGTGCAGAATGTAGGGAGCCAGCAAAAATCAATAATACCAAAAACGACTTGAAATGAACATCTAAAGTATAAGTTTGTTTAATTTATAGCTATGCTAAATAAGTAATTGGTTTAGTGTAGCTATAAAGCTTTTTATGTATTTTATTTACATATAAATAGATGAATATTACCTCCGGCACGATATTAAAAGCCAGCTCATTAATGGATGACGAGCATTTTAAAAAAGCCATTGTTCTCGTCACCGAATACAATGAAAAAGGAGCCATGGGGTTTATTATAAACCAGCAATTCCCACGGCCATTGAATGCCTTGGTTGAGTTCAGCAGCAGTCCGGCTTTCCCATTGTTTAACGGTGGACCGGTAGATCATGAGCACCTTTACTTTATTCATCGCAGGTCCGATTTAATTGATGAGGGCCAGTTGATTGGAAATACTATTTACCTCGGTGGAAACTTTAAACAGGCGGTTGCGGCCATCAACGATGGTGTACTAACTGAAGAGGATATCAAGATTTTTGTGGGCTATTGCGGTTGGGATTCCGGAGACCTGGAAGCTGAAATGCTGGATGGCTATTGGGAGTGTTTGGATGATTCAATAAATCTGTTTACTACACCACGCGTTTAGTATTAAAATAATACCGATGACAATAAGTCCGTAAAGAATATATTGAAGAAACGGCCGGCTGTTCAGTTTGTGATTCAGCCATCTGCCTAAAAATATGGCCGGTACCGATGTTGCCAGGGATATCAGAAAATAGTAGTTCACTTCTGCAGTTATCAGTCCTTTTGCATAATACCCTATAAAACCTAGCAAACTCACCGGTAAAAAATAAGCCTGTAGCGTAGCCCGAAAGTGGATTGCAGTCCATCTTTTAAGATTCCCGTATACCACCAGGGGCGGGCCGTTCAATCCGTAAGCACCGCCGAAAACGCCTGACAGGAAACCGCAAATAAAAAGCCACAGCTGACTATCCTCCTTTAAGGTCTTTGTTGTTTTAGCGGTCAACATATAAAGTGAATAGCTGATGATCAATAATCCGAGCACTGTTTTCACCAGGACCTCGTTACTGTATATAAGTATAAACAGCCCCAGGGGAATGCCTGGAATGGCATAAAAAATAAGCCATTTCGCACTATAAAAGTGGATCTTCCGATGGTCCTGGATAACAATAATAAATGCAATAACAATCGACAGCATCACCGATAAGGGCACTGCAATTGTTGCGGGCAGAAAAAGAAGGAGCAGGGGCACGGCAATTAAAGATTCTCCAAAACCCAAAGTGGACCGCACCAACGAGGCAATAAAACTAATAGTAAGAATTGAAATAATAGTCAGGCTCATATTTTTTATTGATTCCCTTCAGGTTTGTGTAAGCTTTAATTTTATGTGGAGGGTGAAAATACACAATATCTTAATACGCAAAGGGACGCATGTCTTGTTGTATAAATGAACAACCACTGTATCAAAAGCGTACATTTATATTTTCAACTGATATACATGTTGTTGCTTTTCAGATCAATAAGTAAATGGCATTTTTCTTGAAGATTTTGGAAAGTACCTTTAATAGTATGTTGCACATGTTAAATAATCACCTGAAAACAGCCTGGCAAAATTTACGCAAACATAAAGTCTACGTAGGAATCAATACCGCTGGATTAACCATTGGTATTGCCGCCTGTATTCTTGTTTTTTTATTGATTCAATATGAAACCAGTTTTGATAATTTTCATAACAACAAAGAGCGTATTTTCAGGATAGTGACCGCCAACAAAACCCCGGAAGGGATGCGTTATTCGCAGGGGAGTGCGCTTCCGGTAGCAGAGGGCTTGCGACTGGACTATCCGCAGCTGGAACAGGTGGCCCGTATCTATGCGCGAAAAGATAAACAGATAACCCTGCTAAACGATAACACCAATACTCTCCAAAAAAAGTTTAAAGAAAATATCCTTTATGCAGAGCCTGAATTTTTCAACATATTCAATTTCCCCTTTCTGGCAGGCGATCCTAAAACGGCTTTGTCAGAAATAAATACAGTAGTGCTTACACAAGCCATAGCCGAAAAATATTTTGGAGACTGGCATACTGCCATCGGCAAATTGATCAAATATGATAACAGTACTATTTGTAAGGTAACCGGCATCCTGCAAAATACACCGGTCAACACGGACTTTCCGTTGCAGGTAGTGTTTTCCTTTAAAACATCCCGCCAGGAAGACCTTTCAACGGATTGGACGGCCCAGGATGGCTCTTTAAATACTTTTGTAGTGCTCCCCAAAAATATGTCGGCACTGCAGTTTGACACTGATCTGAAATCTTTTGCAAAAAAACATACGCCTGCTGAATATGCCAACCAGGGCTATCTGTTGCAACCTTTAAATAAGATTCACTATGATCGGGCTTTTGGAACCTTTAGCGGAAAAATCTTTAGCAGTGAATTGATCACAGCGTTAAGTCTGATCGGTTTATTTCTTTTAATTATTGCCTGTATCAATTTTATCAACCTGGCTACTGCACAGGCGGTAAACCGTTCGAAAGAAGTAGGCATCCGCAAGGTTTTGGGCAGCAGCAAAATGCAGTTGGTGCTTCAATTTTTAAGTGAAACCCTTCTCATTACACTGGCGTCGGTTGTTATAGCCATAGGCGTCGCCTTTCTTGTATTGCCATTGATGAACCAAATGTTGCAGACATTTGTAAAAATACAGTTCAGCGTTTCGCTAATGCTGTTTTTAATCGGTCTTATTGTTAGCGTTACCTTATTGTCTGGTATTTATCC
>JAGIAQ010000047.1:0-14444 GCA_017744795.1 Niabella sp.
CTCTGGGGATAATTATTATTTTCTTCTACCCAGTTATATTACGACACTGGCAGGATGCTCTTGCTTCTAATTTCTTATACAAATATTGGGTTTATTACCATAAGTTATTTTATATGCTTATTTTAAGCGTCGTTATTTATTTGTTAACAAGCCCGAATCGGCGGATTGGTACATCTGAAAATCAATAAAACATCATGCTAACAAATACGCTTCATAAATCGGTTGGCCTTATAGAAACAAAGTATGAACTATCTGTTTTTAAAGGAATACAAGTAGATGGGGAGCAGTTTGAAGAGTCAGAAAACTCTTTGGCTTTCTCTTTAAAGAATCTATATGTTTCTAACACCGGCCAGGCTCAGGTGCGATTAGAGAAAGTCGGCCCAAAACTAAAAGAGCCCCTGTTATTACCAAAATCTATGAAGCAGTTTTGGGATGTTTTTAGCAAAGAGCATTCTGCATTATTAGTACAAACATCGAAAAGTGGGAGTATCGAAAGCGTCCAAAAAGAGAATATTGATCAATTGACACGTAATAATGCAGTTAAAGAGATTTTTACTGATCTATCTGTCAGCTCTGATGATAAAATGATTCTTAATCAAAGGGCGCAAAAAATACTTAGTGACACAACTGAACTTAAGCGGGAACTTAATCAATCATTAATTTATAATTCATTATTTCCGTCCTTATTCAATATAAAAATGATTGAGGGAGAAGAAGTTGAACTTGGAGATTCGCTAGCCTGTTATTCGCTTTTTGCTGATGATCTTTTCCATCAAATGAATCAATATGCAAAGTTTATGGGATCTGTTAAACTACAGAATGAAGACCTATATAGCTACACTATACTAGGCGACCTTGACTCAGGAAATTATTGTGCTGATCAGGTAGAGCAGGCTTTTTTAAAGAGTCCATATGCAGGTAATTTCAATGCAGTTTTTGATTATGAGTTTGATTATACAGGAAGCTTCTACTTTGATAAAGAAACTTCGGTCCTGAAAAACGCCGAGATCGTTTTGTACGAGCAGGTAAATGATATATTAAAAGGCATTTTTTCTATCAAGATTAAGGAATTGCAATAGTCGCCGAATACTGAACACTAGGGAGACTAAGGGCAACTGTTTTATTGCGGGTAAGTAAAAATGACCTGCTCTTAGCAACACTACAACATATTTTAAAAAGACTAGATACTCTATTGTGCCATGCGTAAAGTGGTGCCCTAGAGGCGGTTTAATAAGTGATTTTTATTCTTTCACTTATCGGAGATGGTTTTAATGATTCAATTAGCAGTCATTATAAATAACCGGACAGTGCTGGCCAAAGTTAATAAAACCGACATGAATAATCCGGAGTATGGAACAAAAGAAAAACCGATCCTGGTGTTTAGCGCTCGCGGGGCAGATCATCCTTTGGAAGACATGGTAGCCACGGATGAAAAACCGGAAGGGTTTATGATGAATATAGATACACCTGTTGATCAGTACCGATACAATGTATTTATGTACTTCACCTATATAATGCCGAAGAAAGAATTTAAAGAGCGGTTTGATTCCAAGTAAAATGATTTGTTTTTTAGGTATAAGTTGTGTCCCTTGCCGCTGCGAAATCGTTTGAATATTATAGAATCTGGTATTGGCTCAGCGGTGGATTTGTATTCATTGAGAAAAAATATTATGCCATGACGGAGATTCGTTTGAATGAAGTATTTACACTTAGTTATCTTTTGCTATTGTTAATAATAGTAGCAATTGCATGCCCTCTCTTTTTGGCGGCAGGTCTTTTTATATACCCCATCCTGGGAATTATGGGGTTGCTTTTTTCAACTTTATTGATTTTTTTCTTCACCTATTTTTGCATTTCAAAATTCCGTAAAAACCTGGTGATAAGAATTACCGGAACGAAAGTGTTGATTGAGGATGAAAAGGGAAGTCCCGTCCGGGAGTTTGCCAACGAATCCATTTTGGGATTCTTTACATATGATTATTTAAAGAAAAAGAGATCACTGATCTATTTTAAATTCTTGCTAAAAGATGGCAGCAGATTTGAAATTATCGACTCTAAAATTTCGGACAAGTTTGATCCGGTCGCAAATAAGTTGTTGTCAAAGGCAGTAGAGGACTTGAGGTCTGCATTAAATATGACACTGGTGGAGAAAAACAAACTGCGCTCGTTTTTAAAAATAGGAGATTGTAGGTTCAGCATAGACGAGATGAAAAATATTTATTAAAATAAAGAATAGAAAGCAATGAAAGAGTTTTGCCTGAAGAAGGTTAGCACCCTCAATTTTGGCATCGTGCTGGCGATAGCATTTTCTGTCGCCGGATTTTATTTCCTGTTGTATTTTCTGCTGATTGGCTATTTCAAATTATCTTTTTTAATCGGGTTATTCTTTTTGATCTTTATCTCTGTTTATGGCATTATGCAATACTACGCCTCAGATCTTACACTTAAATTTAACAAGGACGATTTATGTATTATTAAAAAGGGGGTGGAAAAGAAATATGCGAAAGCTGATATTTTAGGATTTTACAGTCAGGACTATGAGCATATGGGCGCAAATGAAAGGGCTGTAGTTTCTATCTTAATAAAACTGAACAACGGCAAAACATTGTCGCTTTCGGATATTGAGCTGAATGCGAAATTCTATAACCAGGAGAAATTAATTAATCTAAAACAGTTGTTAAAAACGGCTCAAACAGAATTGGGTTTCAGAAAGGTCAAAAAGAGTGTTTTGCGGTCTTTATTGAAGCTGGGGCCCTATTGGTATAGTAAATAATAATCTTGAGTCTTGTACGCGCTAATTATAAATAAATTCTGATCTAAAAACAGTATTACATGGCCGTTTCTTATATACCCAAAGATGTATATGCAATTTGCACCTTTCAGACCGATGGGGCACCGCGTAAATTTGTACCCACCCGCAGTGAAATAAGCGTTATTTATAGCAAGGACCGTCCCTTGCTTACTATTGATGACCGCAATATTGATAAACAGTTTCCCTGTAAAAGCCCCAAAAATGCTATGTGGAGTTTCCTGGCTTTCGGCGCGGGATTGATTGTTGGGGCAGCATTGCTTGCGACCGGCCCTGTGGGGTGGTTGATTGTTGGGGCGGTAGCCGCGACAAGCATTGGGTTGGGAGTATATCACGCAACCCAATGCTTGTCACAAATGTACCGGCTCCTTAAATAAAGGAAGCTGGAAAGTTGAATATTCCAGCGTGCGCTTTAATAAGCAATTTGCAATTACGCATAATTCAATGCTGGTGTGTGATGCGGGCGGCGTATTGACACCCATTTTTAGTTTAGCTGTTGCGGAAAAGTACGCGGGCATAATCAGCTCAAATAACAGCAAGGAAATTTTGTTCAATGGAGTGGCTTCTTTCTTTGGGGGAGCGGGCGCTGTGCTCGCTATTGCCGAAGCGGTAGGGGTTTGGGGAATTACAAAAGTGGCGCTGTGGATGGGCGGCACCATGGCGGTTGTTAATGCCGGAACTTACGGAGAGAGAGAGGTGATCCGAGATAATTCTCTATCTGACAATAAGCATTATAAGGATATGAATGAGGCGGATGCGAACTCCATATGGCCCGGCTATACCCAGAAACCTAAGGACGGCACTCCGGGAGATTTAGGCAGCCCTGATATTCTGGAGGTTGACGGGAAAACAGGATGGATGGCAAAAGACCCGACAACGGGCAAACTGATTGTCTTTTTCGACGGTAAAAAATATATTAGGGATATTAAAGGAAACTATACAGAGCTAAAACAAGGAACAACATTGGCAAATGATCTAAAGAAGATTGAAAATGTCAACCCAAGAGAAATGTATAAAAATGCCGATGCAAAAAAAATAGTAACGGATATACGGTCGGGAAAATACTCGGAGTCTCTTGTTAAATCTTCCATTGACGGAAATGAGGTTGTTCGCCCGCGCGACCTGAATAAAATATTGCCTGATTTGCGTACCGTTCGGTTGCAGAATATGAAATCTTTAGGCAAGCTTGGTGTTAGAGGAGGGGGCTTGGTTGCTTTCGTTTTTCCTTTTGTTGCAACATGGTTTTCCGAAAAGTCAAGAATGGCACTTGCGAATGCAATGACCGAAGATGAAAATAATGGGATAAACGTTGTTGCCCAAAGCGCCTGACTATAGCTGGTTTTCGGGAAGAAGCGACCGCGCTTTGCCAGACCCATGCAGGTACTGCTTGTTTTAAAGGAATGCTACATATTCCCGGGTCGCACGGGTCTGCCGAATAATTATGTTCATCGCGCAAATCAATTAAATTTGCATTCTTATAGATTTAATTGATAAAAGATGACCCTGCAACAGATCGAATACATTAACGCGGTAGATATTCATCGCAATTTTATAAAAGCAGCAGAAGCCTGCTTTATCACCCAGCCTACCTTGAGCATGCAGATCCAAAAACTGGAGGAGGAATTGGGGGTGAAAATTTTCGACAGAAGTAAGCTGCCTGTAGTGCCTACGCCCGTCGGGCAGGGCGTTCTGGAGCACGCCCGCAGACTGCTGCATGCGCGCAATGAGCTGAACCGGTATATCGAAGATCAGAAAGGCAAACTCTCCGGCCAGTTGCGCATCGGCATTATTCCCACCCTGGCGCCTTACCTGCTGCCGATCTTTGTTCCGGCCTTTATAAAAAAATACCCGGAAATAAAACTCATCATCCACGAACTGATCACGGAAAATATTGTACGCAGCCTGAAAGAAGAAAAGATTGATGCCGGTATCCTGGTAACGCCCATAAACGAGCCGGGGATAAAGGAGCACACGCTGTTTTACGAGGAGCTGATGGTGTTCACTTCCAAACAAAATAAGGCCTATCAAAAACAATATATCCTGCCCAAAGATATTGATACCAGCAAGCTCTGGTTGCTGGAAGAAGGGCATTGTTTTCGTTCGCAGATACTATCTATTTGCGAATTACAAAAACAAAGCCGGGAACATTCCGGACTGGAATATGAAGCCGGGAGCATTGAAACGCTAAAGCGGATGGTGGAGATAAGCGACGGAGTCACGATCGTACCGGAATTGGTTACCATGCAAATGCCCAAAAGTCAATTACAATTGATCCGGCACTTTAAACGGCCTGTGCCCGTACGGGAAATAAGTTTAGTGGTGCACCGGGATTTTCTTAAAGAGAAACTGATAAAAGCCTTACAAACAGAAATTTTAGCGGCAGTGCCTGAAAAGCTCAAAACACCTCCCTCGCAAAACATCGTCCCGGTTCAGTAACGCTTCCGGTAATCCATACGTTTGATGCCTGATGTTTGATGTTTGTCGTTCAGCATTTTGCATTGAGCGTTCGGCATTGAGCATTCAGCGTTCAGCATTCCGCCTATTCGTTATGATCTTCAATCCGCTTCAGCTTCACGCTGGTTACCGGGGCCACGATCAGCGGGAATTTCTCTACCGTAACATTGGAAAGATCCAAACCGAAACCTTTTTCCTCAGAAAGGCTCATTTGCTTGATCATAAAATGCAGTCGCATGATCATTTTTTCTGCAAAAGGAAGGTCGTTGTCGGCACTCAGGTATTTCTCCAGTACCACAAACTGAAAATCGCCAACGGTATTACTGCTGGCCAAACTTTCATACCGGCTGATGATATTTACCTCGTTGTTCACCACCAGGTCTTCCACCACTTTTTTGAACATGATGTTGATCTTGGGCTGCACCCGGAATCCCAACCGGAAATCAATGCGGATAATATCGTTGGGGATGATATGGTCCACTTTGTATTCTGCCGTGTACGGATCGTCCAGTGTATCTACGTGCAGAAACCAGTAAATATCTGCCCGCTTGGGTTTTTTATTCAGAATGGAATAAATGATCTTATGCTCGATCTCTTTTGGATTATCGGCGCTGGTCAAATAAATAAGGTGTGTGGCATATTTGGCGATCGACCGGTCGGCGCTCAGCTCCTGCATTTTAGGAATATAATGCTCCATACGCACAAACTCCACATAGCGGTTCTTGATTTTCCGCGCACGGTACCAAACATACATTACCATAAATAGTATCCCCCCTACAAACAAGGTAACAAACCCGCCATGCGGGAATTTTTCAAGATTAGCGATCAGGAAACTGATCTCGATCGACAAAAACACAAGGAGATACAGGTACACCAACACCGGCATGGTTCTTTTGCTGACCAAAAAATTAGCAAAGAGAATGCTGGTGGCAATCATACAGAGCGTAATGGCCAGACCATAGGCGGCGCCCATTTTGCTGGATTCTTTAAAATACATCACGATGCCCAAACACCCGATCAATAAAATGAAGTTGATGCCGGGAATATACAATTGGCCTCTTTCATTGGAGGGGTAATTGATCTTTAACCGCGGCCATAGGTTTAAACGAATGGCCTCCCCAATAAGCGTAAAAGACCCGGAAATTAAGGCCTGGCTGGCGATGATAGCGGCAATGGTGGCTACAATAACGCCAATGGCCAGGAAATGATCCGGCATTAAAGCAAAAAATGGGTTACTGGTAGCCGTAGGAAACTGCCTGCCGTCAAAATGAGACAGTAGAAAGGCGCCCTGTCCCAGGTAGTTTAATATCAGGCAGCATTTTACAAAGATCCAGCTCACACGGATATTTCCCCTGCCGCAATGTCCCAGGTCGCTGTAAAGGGCTTCCGCCCCCGTGGTACAAAGGAATACGGCCCCCAGCAGCCAAAACCCTTTAGGGTATTTAGTTAGCAGCTCGATGCCATAGTGGGGACTAAAAGCGCGTAAAATGCTCCAGTCATCGCTCAGGTGCATAATGCCCAAAACCGCCAGCATACTGAACCAGATAAACATTACCGGCCCAAAAGCTTTTCCGATGGAAAGGGTGCCAAACTGCTGTACAAAAAACAATACAATGAGGATGCCTATAACGATATACATAATAATATGTACATTTTCTTTTTCTCCCAGGAAACTAAGTGCAGGAATATTGCGCAAGCCCTCAACGGCAGAAGTGATGGAAATAGGAGGGGTAATCATACCGTCAGCAAGCAAAGAGGCGCCTCCGATCATAGCAGGCAACACCAGCCACTTTCGTCGTCGTCGCACTAACGTGTACAAGCTGAAAATGCCCCCCTCACCCCTGTTATCCGCTTTTAGAGTAAGCCACACATATTTAACAGTGGTTTGAAGGGTCAGCGTCCAAATAATCAGGGAAAGGGCCCCAACGATCAGCTCCGTTGTGATGGTTTTGCCGTTTATAAGCTCATTTAAAACGTATAAAGGCGAAGTGCCTATATCCCCGTAAATAATCCCTAAAGCGATCAGCAACCCTGCGGCCGTTGCTTTATTGGTTGAAAGTTTCACTTTTGAAATTCAAATTTATCTAATCACCAAAAATAACCGGCAAAGGTTATATAAAAGAT
This sequence comes from Niabella sp., assembly GCA_017744795.1. Classification (GTDB taxonomy): domain Bacteria; phylum Bacteroidota; class Bacteroidia; order Chitinophagales; family Chitinophagaceae; genus Niabella. The sequence continues at coordinate 7,388 of JAGIAQ010000047.1, forward strand.
CAGTAAAGAAAAAAACTTATTTTTTCCGCTAATCATTATATTTCTCCTTTGGAAACGGCTGCAGTAAAAGCTTATTTTCATATACACTAAAGCTGTACCTTTATAGAACGAATAGTATAAGTTTTATGAAAAAGTTGATTTTTAATCTGTTACTGCTCTGTTTCAGCCTTATAAACGTTGCAGGGGCGCAAAGTATTGTGTACGCAGATGTAAATAACACCGATGTTCCCAAAATGAATTTTGAGATCATCGGAAAACTGGCCTCCAATTATCTTGTTTATAAAGAAGTGAAAGGGAATCACCAGATTGCTGTTTTCAATGAAAATATGCAGCAGTTGCAAACCGTGCCCATTACGCTGCTGCCCAGGAAAAATGACCTGCTCGACGTCAGCTTTTTTACTTTTTCCAACTTTGCCTGGCTGGTGTACCAGTACCAGCAGGGGAATATTGTTTTTTGCAGCGCCGCCCGCATCGAGCCTAATGGCAGTATTCTGCAGGCGCCCGTGGTGCTGGATACCACCATGATCGCTTATAAAGCGGATCGAAAAATTTATACGGTGCTCCAGAACGGCGACCGTTCAAAACTGGTCGTATTTAAGATCAATAAAAAAGACCGCTCGCTGCACGCCTTCACAGAAAAGTTGTTTGATGCACAGCTGGCTCCGCTCGGGGAAAGCAGGTTTGGCGTGCCCATGAAAAAAAGCGGCGATTATCTTACCGGGTACAGTCTGGCCAATAACGGCGATTTTGCTTTTGTAAAATACAACCGCCTTGGCAGTGGTGATATCCAGGATGCAGCTTTGCTGGTAAAACAAGCGAACAGTAATACCTACCAGGAGCGTCCCCTTGCTATTAATAATCTTTTCCTCGATGATATAAAGCTAAAAGCAGATGAAGCAAATGATCGCTACCTGCTGACCTCTTTTTATTCGGAGAAGAAACGGGGCAATATTGCCGGGCTGTACGCGAACGCCATCAGTATTGGCGGCCTGCAGGAAGTTTTTGAGAAAACAACTCCCTTTAACGAGGAGTTGAAGAAAAAAATGAGCGGCAGATCAAACAGCAAAACCGCCTTTAATGATCTGTTTATCAATAGCATTATTATCCATACGAACGGAGGGTTCTCCGTGGCTGCCGAAGCGCTTTACACCACCGGCGGTGGCTGGGATCGGTGGGGGTACTGGGGCAGTCCTTATGGATTTTATGGCAGCCCTTACGGCTTCTACGGTGGCGGTTTTGGCTGGGGATGGGGTTGGGGAGGCTATTGGTCTCCGTATTATTATTACTCCCCGTTCTTTTACAGAAGCTACTGGTGGGGCGGTTTAGGAAACGGGTACGATTATGTTCGGTACAACGCGGGCAATCTGGCGGTATTTTCTTTTGACAAAGACGGAAACAGGGTAACTGAAAATATTATTTATAAAAACCAGTCGGAGTCGGGCACTGATGGTACTATTTCTTACCAGGTCTTGTTGAAGGACGATCAGATGCACTTTGTAATGAATGAACAGGGCAAGATCGCAGACCTGGATGATGTTATGATTACCGAAGACGGCCAGTTGACGGAGAACGAACCCGTTGAGGCCAAAGACAAATTTGTGGACTTTATGCCGCGTTACGGAAAGCAGGTAGGTGCTGCAACCATGATCATTCCTTACCTGTATAAAAGAAATATTTCTTTTGCCAAAGTAACCTTCTAAAAAACGGTCCTTTAAAGACTGGATTTAATATAACTGACTGTAGCTGTGATTGGAGTTTTCAAACAGAAGAACCCGGGAAATCTCATAATGATTTTCATCTTGGGTATTTTGCTCAAATTGCCCTGGATACTGGGCCATCCTGCCATCGTCATCCGGCCACAGGACGGGTTTTTGTACGATCGGTTTGTAAAATTCATCACTCCCCTTGCCACGGTCTTTCCTTCTATGTACGGAACACTGGCACTGCTATTGCTTTTTTGGCAGGCCTACCTGGTTACTATTTTTGTCAATAACCAGCGGCTGGTGCACAAGCCCAATTACCTGCCGGGAATGACACTGATGCTGATATCGTCGTTTATTCCTGAATTCAACTATCTCTCGGGTCCCTTGTTTTGTTCCCTTTTCTTTCTGGTAGCATTTATTTTTATTTTTCGCGCGCAAAACAGTGCCAATGCCAAGGGCGCTATCTTTAACTGTGGCCTGGCCTGCGCACTGGCCAGCATGTTTTTTCAGCCGGCTGTACTGTTCCTTTTATGGAGCATGGCCGCGCTGGCCTTTTTAAGGCCCTTTCGTTTGAACGAATGGCTGTTACTGCTGATCGGGTTTACTACGCCGTATTATTTCTATCTTGCTTATTTGTTCTTGTCGGACCAATGGGGTACGGTGGCTACCATGATAGAGCCTTTTAGTATTGGATTCCATCCGGGGGAGCAAACCCCCTGGTTCGCCGGCGCTTTATTTTTGATCATTCTGCCGTTGCTGGCGGGCATTTACTATATCAACCGGCTTTCTTCAAAAATGCTGATGCAGGTGCGCAAGGGATGGATCCTTTGCCTGCTGTATTTTGCCACAGTGGTTATCATTGCTCTCATAAACCCTGGCAAAGATTTTACTAACTGGGTATTGATCCTGGTACCCTGCGCCGCCGTTCATGCCTTTGGTTATTTAAACAGCGAGGTGAAAATTTATCCGGTTATCGCCTTCTGGCTCACGGTACTCTATATTGTGGCCATCGAAATGACGCATACATTCCTATAAGAAATATTTTTTGGCTGGCAAAGCGTGAAAGCGATTATTGGCCCACAGAATGCACATGCGATGGCAACCGGGAGGCGATGGCAAGGCGCAGATGAGCTCAGTTCCTGTTCTGCGGAAGCCTGCAAGATCAGCGGGAGGCTTAATACGGAAGAGGGCTTTGGATCAGCTTCACTTTGTGCCCTATATGATTTTTCCCCTTGCTTTTGTCGAAGGGGCATTATAGTGGCATAGCGTCCCAGCCGAAATTGTATTTAATTAAAAGGGCTGCAATGGTTATCTTTGCGCTGTAAAACCGATAAAATTATACGAATGAAATTTGGAGTAGTTGTTTTCCCCGGCTCTAATTGTGATAGGGATATGCTGGATTCGCTGCAATATGATCTGAACCAGGAAGTGGTGGCTTTGTGGCATAAAAGCGAAGACCTCAGTGCTTTTACTACTGAAGACTGTATTGTGCTGCCCGGCGGATTTTCTTATGGTGATTATCTGCGCTGCGGCGCCATCGCGCGTTTTAGCCCCATCATGCAGCAGGTAATTGCTTTTGCCAACAACGGCGGCAAAGTGTATGGGGTTTGCAATGGCTTCCAGATCTTATGCGAATCAGGATTATTACCAGGTGCCTTGCTGCGCAATGAGCGCCAGCAATACATCTGCAAGAATATATTTCTTAAGGCGGACGGCTTTTATAAAGAAGCGATCGCCGGCGACGCGGATGTGTTCCAGGAAGTGTATAAAATTCCGGTGGCGCATGGCGAAGGTCGTTATTATGCAGATGCGGCTACATTGGACCAATTAAAAGCAAATGGCCAGATCATCTTCCGCTATTGCGATGAAAAGGGTAATGAAACAGCGGCCAGCAATCCCAACGGTGCAATTGATAATATTGCAGGAATCACCAATGAAGGAAGAAACGTATTTGGTATGATGCCGCACCCGGAACGTGCCTGCAGCGCAGTTTTGGGCAATGAGGACGGTAAAAAAATTCTGACTTCTCTGTTAATGGCCAAACAACTTGTTTCCTGATCTCAACGTCTTATGACCCGTAACAGGTTGGTATTTTTAATATAAAATAGCATAATTAATGAAGCATATTATTTTGGGGATTTTAATAATTGGCGTTTTTGGAGCGGCCAAAGCCCAGTCGGATCCCGCAAGCTGGAAATTTTCTGCAAAGAAAGTGGCCGATAAAGTATATGAAGTTCAATTAGTGGCAACCCTGCAGAGCGGCTGGCACCTGTACGCGCAGCAGCAGCCTAAAGGTGCTATAGCATATCCTACAAAAATTGATTTTACGGGAAACCCGCTCATAGTGCGTGCCGGTGGCATAAAGGAAGTAGGAAAGTTGGAAAAAGCGCATGACGCCACAACCAACTCCACTGCTTACCAGTATGGGAAAACTGTCACTTTTGTGCAGAAAGTAACCTTGAAGGCAAGTGCAAAAACCTCTTTGGCCGGAACGGTTGAGTACCAGACCTGCGATGATAAAAAATGCCTGCCCCCCAAAAAAATACCTTTTACGATCCCTCTCGGCTAAAACGGGGTCAAAAAAATAATTGTACAACGCTTTCAACAGGAAGCGTTTTTTATTTGGGTAAATTCCGGATTGTTGTTCGATGATACGGTTTAAGACCGAAACTGTAATTTCCTTTTTATCTGATTTTTAACTGCTTAAGGATTTACAGGCATAAAAAATCATAATAAAATGTGAAAATTGTTTTTTATACGGGTGCCGGCTTTGAAAAATAATAATTAGTGTCTAATTTTGGTATTGAATTTTCATAGGATAAGGTTTAATGGTTAATGGTTTTTGATGAAGGTCCCCAACAAGTACAATGTTGGGGATTTTTTTATCCCATTATGTCATTAGAGACGCTGTTATGAATGATAAGGTTGCGTAAAAAAAGAAAAATTTTTTGTCGACGCCTGACTGTTGTTAAATGAAATGATTATCAATTAGTTGTATGGTATTCTCAAATGCTGCTCATTCAAAGGAGGCTACCAAAGCCGTCGCTTTTTTGCCATTGAGGCTCAGAATCACTGAAGAATTGTAACTTAACAAGGAACGCACCGTGCTTTGTTAATCAATGCGCACCGCTGTAACTTCTGAGTATTTTCTGCTTCTTCCTGGTTTAAAATTGTTTTCGGTGCCACTTGCCTATTATGTTCCGGCGCAGATCAGCGCAATCAATCCTGCTACAAACAATACAAACATTCCCAGGTTTAAGCGGTTAGCCGCCGGGGGCGCCTGCTTAAATTCTTTCCAGATGAATATTCCCCAAAGAGCGGATACCAATGTTGCGCCCTGGCCCAGTCCGTAAGAGATGGCAGCACCGGCTTTTCCGGATGCGATCAGGCTGAACGACTGGCCTACACACCAGATCATTCCTCCTAATACACCCACCATATGGGTTTTAAAATTCCCTCTAAAATAACCCGAAACAGATAACGGCGCTCCCTGCACCGGTTTTTTCATGGCGATGGTATTGAATAAAAAATTACTGATGAAAATGCCCGTGGCAAAAATAACAACAGCTGTATAGGGAGTCATTTTGCCGGCAGCCGGGTTTGCAAAATCAGTAAGATCCATTGAAGCTGCAACAAAACGATAAAAGAATGCCATGATCAGGCCGGCGATAATGGAGAACGCGATCCCTTTTGCCGAAGCCTTCTGTGCGCCAACCTGTGCTTTCTTATACGCCAGGGCATTGAAAATAATAGCTATAGTGATGAGGGTAATCCCTAAAAGGATCAGGACGGGATCGCCTTTGGCCGCACCAAAATAATTGACTATTACTCCTAAAACCAGGGCAATACCAATGCCTACAGGAAAAGCAACAGACATGCCGCAAAGGGCGATAGCGGCAGACAGTAAAATATTGGCTGCATTAAAAATGATCCCGCCCAGGAACGCGCTTCCGAGGGCGGTGGTATCGGCCTGTGCCAGATCGGTCAAAAAGCTGCGTCCCTGCTCACCATGGCTTCCCAATGTAAACGCGGCTACCAGCGAAAAAAGCAATATCCCGATCACATAATCCCAGTAAAAGAATTCATACCTCCAGGTTTTAGCGGCCAGTTTTTGTGTATTGGCCCAGGAGCCCCAGCAAAGCATAGTAATGACGCAAAAAAATACGGCGAGCGAATAATTAGCTACTATATACATAAACAATGATTAGAAATTAAAAATTCTTATTTTCCGGCAGGGATCCACACACTTGCATCGCCACCTGTTTGACTGGCTTCCGCATAAGGCACCAGCAATACCGGCTGTTCTTTATTGGCCGCGGTTTTAAACGTAACGGCATAGGCCTGTTTCCCGATCCACTGGGCGGGGAGTTTCGCAGCGGTATTTGTTAACTGAATGGCAACCGGGGCCCTGAAGGCTGTTTTTGTGATATCAAAGGAAGGGTTGAGCGATTGATCCACCGACAGTACCTGCGGTCCTCTTTTTATCGCGATATAATTGGGATAGCTGGTTCCTCCCGGCAAAACGGTCACTGGTATTTCAAAGGAGACAGCAATAGCGTTTTCATGATTCCAGTTCCGGTCAATTATCACTAGTTCATTTGCCTGAGCGGTGTAGGTTTTACCGGCTACCACAGCTTTGAATCCTTTTGCCCACGCGGGTACTCTTAACTGTAAGGCAAACCGTGCTGCTGAAGGAACGGTTACTTTTATCGTAGCTTTTCCTTCTTTGGGAAAGGTTGTATTGACCTCCACGGCAACCGGCGTTTCCTTGCCGTTGGCAGCTACCACCCGGTCTTTAATGCGGGCTGCTTCGTACAGCAGCACCGTAGGACGATTGTTCAATTTTCCGTAGTTCAGGTAGGGGATTAGCGCAATGCCCCGGGGCACGCTCGATAAACAGCAGGTGATATTACAGCGGTAAGGTTTTACGCCTATCAACGGCGTGTAATAGCTCACGCAGCCCGTTTGGGGGTTTTCGGCGCCCAGTAAATGATTGTAAACAGACTTTTCAATTTCATTGTAATATTTCAGATCGCCGCTGATGGCAAATAACTGCATATTAAATTGGATCCAGGTCGTTGTTACACACCCTTCGCCCATATGTGCTGCAGTATCTGCCTGCAATACATTATCAGGCATAAAACGCTCATGATCGCTGGTGGTGCCGGTAACAAATAAGCGTTTTGCCGCGATGTCGTTAAAAGCATTGCAGGAGGCCTGCAGGTATTTTTCATCCCCGGTAATGCGATAGAGTTTAATGATCCCTACCAGGTTCGACAACATCTCATAAGCCTTGCCATTGGCTACTTTGTCAACCTGCTTTTCTTTTAGCAGCGTGGTTACAATAGATGGGC
>JAGIAQ010000047.1:14454-30136 GCA_017744795.1 Niabella sp.
GCCTTCCGGATGGTCGTAAGCGGTAATGATATAATTACAAAAATCAAGATAACGCTTGTCTCCGGTCCATTGGTACAGATCCGTCATCGGGTCAATAACAGAGGTAGCCGCCATTCCCACATGGGAACCGGTTTTTATAATATCTTTTTGTCCAGGCAGGTCGCCAATATTTTTCAGCAGCAGGTTGCCCACTTTTACAGCGGCTGTCAAAGCACGCTGGTCGCCGGTTACACGGTAATAAGCCAGCAGTCCCACGAGGTCGTATTTATGCACCCATACATCCCAGGAGGTCCAGTAGCTGTCCGGCAAATAAGTGCCCAGGTAGCCATCCGGTAACTGTGTTTTGATCAATTCATTGAAGATGCGGTCCATCTGGGTTTTTAGCTCCCCGTTCTTTGTGATCATCCAGGTATTGGCTGCCGCCTCCAGGTATTTACCAACGTGTTCTCCGATCCAGCGTTGCTTTCCGGGGCGGGATTGAAATCCTTCCAGGATCCCCTTTTCATCAATTTTCAATAGCCGGTTTTGAAGATTATACGTATAACGCATGCCCAGGTAGCCGGTTAACCGATCCGCTTCCGGTAATTGGATCGTGTAGGCTGCGGGCACTAAATAAGGGACCTTCTGAGCAGGCAATGGCGTTTGCTGTGCGGAAGCGGGCGCAAATACTGATCCCGCCAGCAGTAAGGACGCAACTATCTTTTGTAAAAGCATGATCGTTTTTTAATAATGTTATTTTATAAAGCCTGCAATGACTTCGTTATAATAAGGTATGGACGATTGTGCGCCTTCCCTTGTTACAGAAAGTGCCGCTGCCTTGCAGGCAAATTTTGTAGCTTCCAGGATGGGCATCCCGTTCGAAAGGGCAACCACCAGGGCACCATTAAATACATCGCCGGCGGCTGTGCTGTCTACTGCTGTTACCGGTTCTGCCGGCACTATTGACAGGTGGCCATCCGCACATACCAGCGCACCCCGGGCGCCCAATGTAATGATGACAATGGGAACGCCTTTTTCCATGATCATTTTAGCCGCCTGCTGCGCACTGTCAATGTCGCTGACTTTGGTGCCGGTAAGCAGGCCTGCTTCGGTTTCATTGGGCGTTATAATGTGGATGTAGGGTAACAATTCTTCGGGGATCGACCGCATGGGAGCGGGGTTCAGTATCACTTTTATGTTCCGGGCGGCAGCATGTTTCGCTACATAGAGAATGGTTTCCATCGGGATCTCGAACTGCATCAACAGCATGCTGCATTGTTCCAGCTCCTGCAATATATCGTCTGTAAAATCTGCCGGCAGCAGCGAATTATTGGCGCCCTGGCTTACTACGATACTGTTTTCTCCCTGCTGATCTACAGTGATCAGGGCTACCCCGGACGGAAGCACGTCGTCAGATAACATAAAACGCGTGTCAATGCCCTCATCGTTAAACAACTGGGACGATTGCCGCCCGAACACATCATTGCCTACTTTTGAAATGAACAGCACATCCCCGCCCATGCGGGCCACGGCCACTGCCTGGTTGGCCCCCTTGCCCCCGGGGTTCATGAAAAAATTGGTTGCCAGGATGGTTTCTCCCGGTACGGGTATTCGTTCAGCATTCACCACCATATCCATATTGGTACTGCCTACCACGGCAATTTTTGGAACACGCATCGTTGATTTTTAAATGGTAAAGTACAATCGTATTTCACTATCTAAGATAACATAGGAACAATCTGTTCCTAAAACCAATTTTTTAAAAATAAATAATTTTAATTTTAAATAGTTAAAATTAAAGTATTATAATTATTTGATTATTAAATTATTATATTAGTGTATAAATTTTATAATTAATATTTATGAAAGGAACAACGGTGCTTCGATTAGTGCAATCACTTTCGCCATCGGAAAAGCGGCAATTTAAGATGGCTACCAAAAAGCAGCAACAAAGCAAGGCCTATGTTTCTCTTTTTGATCTTATTGACCGATCGGATGCAACAGACTGGAAGCAATTAAAAACGGCATTTAAAAAACGATACCCTCATTCCTCAATCGAAAGCTGTGCCGATTATTTGTTTCAATCCATCACGGAGGTGCTGATCCAGAATAAAATAAAGCAGGATCCTTCTTTTAAACTGATGTACGGCCTCATGAAAGTAGATCTGTTCCGGCAGCGCAACCTGGGGGAGCAGGCCATTACAGAGATCAGTAACCTGCTGCCGGCTGCGGACGATATTCAAAAGTTTGCCTTGAAATACATTTTAAAAAGAGAGCAACTGAATATTTTTTCAGAAACAAATTTTGAGGGGATCAGTGAAAAAACTTTAATTACAGAACAACAGGCAGCAAGAGAGTTGTTGAAGGATCTGAGGAATGCGCAGGAGCACCATTCCCTTTATGAAATATTAAAGCTCCGGCTGACCCATGCCACTCCTGCGAATGCTGCCACAAAGAAAATGATACTGGATGACCTGGTGCTGAGCGAATTGGCTATTGTAAATAATAAAACCAAACATCATCTGGAATCGCAACAGTTGCACCTGTTGTTCCAGTCTTTTTATTTTACCCGCATTGGAGATTACCAGTCAGCGCTTAAAACTTTTTATATACTGAACAATCTTTTTGAAAAACATCTGCTCCGGCTTTCGCATCCGCCAATGGACTACTATGCAACGCTGGATGGTATTTTAGATAGTTTGCGAATGATCGGATCTTATCCGGAAATGCCCTATTTTATCGAAAAACTGCACCTGCTGGATCGCCCGGCTTATCCGGACTACTTCCGGTACCTGGTCAAAAAAACAGCATTGTTGTATGAGCTGAACTTTTACGTTGTTCAAAGAGACTGGAAAGCAGCTGTTCATAAGATCAATGCAACACCTCAATCCAGCTATAAAGACTTTCCGATGGTGCATGATAAAAAGCAGGCGGAGCTTCTGTTTTATACGGCCCTCTGTTATTTTTATACAAAAAATTTTAAGAAGGCCATTCGTTTTTTAAATGAAGTGCTGCTGAAAAAAACGATCAACTATTCTTTGCCTTATTACCGGGTATGCCGGTTGTTTAATATTGTATTGCACTATGAACTAAAGGATCTTGAGTATCTGGACTATGAGATAAGATCCTATAAACGCTACTTCAGCGGCAAAAATGTTTTACTGCCTGTAGAGAAGTATCTGTTTAAGATTGTGGCATTGCGTCCCTTTCTGAACCCGAAGTATAAGAACCAGCAATTATGGCAACAACTGGAGCCGTTGCGCGCTGCAATCAGTAAGACCGCGGCGGAGGCGGATCTTTTAAATTATTTCGATTTTATGGATTGGGCTGCCGGCAAATTCCTGCGTATTTCTGCGGTATAATGCGTGTTTTATTGCACCGTTTTACAGGTTGGGTATCATGTTCCTTTTATTTGTAAGGCGCTAATAATTAATTGTTTATAATATTTTCTGTTTTGCTAAACACCCTATTGGGGTTGAAACATTGGTTTGCGGTGGCTCTTTACGGGGCGTAGCTTTGTGTTGTCAATCAAGAAAAAGGTGCCCTACATAGTCACCGAATCTGAGCTCACCAATTCGATTTGCTTGTCTCGTTTTGTTTGCCGCCCGGCGATACTGACCATGATGATGAAGATTTTTGAATTAAAACAAAAGAGACATAAAATGAAAACTATATTAAACAAAGTAGCAGACGTTGCGTATCGTTTAGGCGTTATTTTTTCAAATACCCTTACGACTACCGACACCAACATCAAGTATAAAGATGTTTACATTAAATAAGAACAAGAACACAAAACAATATTAATATAACTCACCGCCTTGCGGTATTAAAAGAAAATGATCATGAAAAAGAATGTAATTAAAACAAGCGTATTATCTATTGCACTGGCAGCAATTTTAGCAACATCAGTAGCTACTGTAAAAGCAAACGACAATGTAGGCAATCCTGTAGAACTGAAATACATCAGCTCTAAAACTCAATTACCGGTTTATCAACTGCGGTTGAACAACCTTACAAAAGGTTCTTACGCAATTGCAATTAAGGATGAAACAGGTGTGGTATTGTACAATGAAACCGTAGCGGGCACTAAGCTGGTTCGTAACTATCAGTTTGACACTGCTGTACCTGAAGGTGCTAAATTAACCTTTGAAGTGAATGACTTAACAAACAACACTTCTAAAGTTTACAACGTAAGCAAAACTGCAACCGTTGTTGAAAATGTTGTTGTAAACGAAGTGAAATAATTCTCAGGACATAGTTTATAGTTTTTTGAAGTAAAGAGGTCCGCCGGGTTTTTAATCTGGCGGACCTCTTTTTTTATTGAGGTCGAAGTATTTTTTGCCGGGAAGGCGTTAAAACGGAAAATAAAATCCTCCCGCATTTCCGGTTGCCCGGCCTATTGCCTTTTAATTTCCCTGATAACTTCGGCTAATTAATGTTCCGCCATATCGGGAATTGCATTGGTTTTATAAGCTCCTGCGTCCAGTTTTGCTTTTACGTCTGAGAATGCATTTAATGTAGCTTCAATATCCGCATCGGTATGCGTTGCAGTAGGGATCAGGCGGTAAATAATATGCCCTTTGGGAATAACGGGATATACAACGATGGAGCAAAAGATCTTATGATGCTCGCGCAGATCCATTACCATCGCGGTAGCTTCTTCAACCCCGCCTTTCATGTACACGGGTGTCACCACAGAATCGGTAGTGCCAATGTCGAAGCCCCGTTCCTTTAATCCTTTTTGCAGTTTTAAAGCATTATCCCAAAGTTGTTCTTTTAGTGACGGTTGCGTGCGTAATAATTCCAGTCGTTTGAGGTTCCCCACCACCAGCGGCATGGGCAGACTTTTGGCAAAGATCTGGCTTCTGATATTATAGCGGATATAGTCGATGATCTGACGGTCGCCGGCAATAAAGGCGCCAATGGATGCCATAGATTTGGCAAAAGTGGAAAAATAGACATCGATCTGATCCTGTACGTCCTGTTCTTCGCCGGCTCCGGCACCGGTTTTTCCCAAAGTACCGAATCCATGGGCATCGTCTACCAGCAGGCGGAAATTGTATTTGCCTTTTAACGCAACGATTTCTTTCAGTTTGCCCTGGTCGCCGGCCATCCCGAATACGCCTTCAGTAATTACCAGGATGCCACCCGATTTTTGTTTATCGATCAGCGCAGTGGCGCGATCCATCTGTTTTTCAAAATCTTCAATATTATTATGCTTAAACACGAAGCGGTGGCCGGCATGCAAACGCAGGCCATCAATGATGCAGGCATGACTTTCGGCGTCATAAACAATTACGTCATGACGGCTGCATAAAACGTCAATGAGGCTCACCATGCCCTGATAGCCAAAGTTTACGAGGATGGCATCGTCTTTTTTCACAAAGGCAGCCAGCTCTGCTTCCAGCTGTTCGTGCAGGTTAGAGTTGCCGCTCATCATTCTTGCACCCATGGGTAACGCCAATCCAAATTGTGCCGCACCTTCGGCATCTGCTTTTCTTACTTCCGGGTGGTTGGCAAGGCCCAGGTAATTGTTTAAGCTCCACACAATAACATCTTTGCCTCTGAATTTCATAGTGCTCCCTATTTCGCCTTCCAGTTTGGGGAATGCAAAATAGCCATGCGCTCTTTCACGATGCTGCCCGATCGGTCCATAATTCTTGATCAACCGCTCAAAAATATCTGCCATATACTGATTGATTTTTGGTAAAATAATGTGCAAATATAAAGACGATGCCGGAAATATTAGTTTTCAATAATGTATGCGGTGGTTATTCATGATGAAACATAGGATGCTGCAACAGTTTATTTCTGGTAAACTGCATTAGCTTTTAAACCATTCAGGCATTAAGCTCATTAAGGAATAGCTTAATGAACCTCAACTTCTTAATGGGTATGGTTCATTTGATTTTATACTATTTTGCCGGCGGATTCTGTTCCTTTCGGCCAAAAATCCGGTTGAAGAGGCCTTTCTTTTTCCTGGGCTCATCCGGAGCGCCAATCGGCTTTTCTTTAGCGGGTTTGGCAGGTTCCTTTTTTGCAGAATCTTTTTGCGGCTTGTTCTCGTCCTGTATCGGTTTCGATTCAGGGCCGATATACTCATTATTGTTCTGCATATAATCCTGCTCAGAGCCCACACCGGCATCTGCACCTTCCGCGGTTGGCGCCGCGTTGTCGGAGGTTACATAAATTGATGGATCCGCGCTCAGGGTTTCGTTATCCATGGTAGGTGGTTCTGCGAATTTTTCATCCCGGTTAATACCCAATGATTTGTCTGCGTATACTTTTTTAAAGAAGGCTTCCCAGATAGGCCGTGCAGCTTCGCCTCCGAACCCACCTTTACTATCATTACGGATAAACCGATCATCACAACCCACCCAAACGCCGCCTAATAACTGTGGGGTGAAGCCCATAAACCAGGCATCGGCATTATCATTGGTAGTACCTGTCTTGCCGGCCATTTCTGCGGCTCCCAGGCGTGCGCGCAGCCCGGCAGCGGTGCCTTTATCTACCACACCCTGCATCATCCGCGTCATAGTATAGGCGGATGCTTCGCTGATCGCTTCCTTGCGGTTTACACTATAGTCAAACCGTTTAATAACATTACCGTTCCTGTCTTCAATGCGACTGATAAAATATGGTTTTGTAGAAAAGCCCCGACCTCCAAAAATGGAATAGCCCCACATCATTTCGAAAAGAGATAATTCGCAGGCACCCAACGCAATAGAAGGGTAACTGGGTACTTTTGTAGGGATATTAATGCGTTGTAAAAAGTTGACAAATTGAGCGGTGCCCACCTGTTTCATAATATAAGCGGTGGCACAGTTCTTGGAATATGCCAGGGCCGAGGCCATCGTCATAGTACGCCCGGAGCATGATTTGCTGGTTGCCGGAACCAGCTGTCCGTTCCCAAAATCCTGTTGTACATCTTCTACCATAGTCTCCGGCGTCATGTTTCTTTCTTCAACCGCGTCTGCATATAAAAGCGGCTTAATGGTAGAGCCTACCTGGCGCTTGGTTCTCAGGTTGGCGTGGTCATATTTATACGTTTTAAAATCGATACCGCCCACCCAGGCTTTTACTTCTCCCGTAACGGGGTCCATTACCATAAAGGCCGATTGCACCATTGTTCTGTTGTATTTGATCGAATCGTAGGGTGTCATCACCGTGTCGCGGCTTTTATTGGCGTTCCAGGCGAACACCTTCATGGGTACGGGTTTAAAGAAGGTGGCCCGGATCTCTTTATCGCTAAAGCCATCATCTGCCATGTTTTTCCAGCGGTCGCTTTCCTTCATGGCGCGCTCCAATATATTTTCATGCCCCTTCCAAACGGCGCCGTCTTTAATGAAAGACTGCCGTACCAATGCCCGCTGCAGGTTGGGTACCTGCATGTACACTGCTTCCTCTGCATATTGCTGCATCAGCGGATTAATAGTAGTGTAAATCTTTAATCCATCTTCATAAAGACTGTAGGAGGAACCATCCGGTTTTTTGATGCCTTTTAAAATGGTTTTCAGCTCATCGCGCAGCACATCCCTGAAGTAAGGGGCATAGCCCGTGTTTTCATCGATCTTCTTATAATTTAACCGGATCGGCGTTGCCTGGAGTTCCTGTCCCTGGGCGGAGGAAAGATTACCGTTTTCCACCATACGCGTGATCACCAGGTTTCGTCTGTCCAGCGCCAGCTTGGGGTTTCTCCGGGGGTTATAAATACCCGGGCCGTTGATCATGCCCACCAGCAAAGCCGCTTCGTCTACCGTTAAGCGATCCGGCTCTTTTTGAAACCAGGTTTTTGCCGCATTGCGAATGCCGTAAACGTTATCACTAAAGGGAATGGCATTGAGGTATAAAGCAATAATCTCTTCTTTTGTAAAGTTGCGTTCCAGTTTAACGGAGATGATCCATTCCTTGAGTTTCTGGATCACCCGAACTGCCCGGTTGCTGGCTCTTTGATTGAATAAGGCTAGTGACAACTGTTGGGTGATGGTACTGCCGCCGCCTTCTCTTCCCAATAAAAAAATAGCGCGCAGGGTACCCCTCAGATCGATACCCGCATGGTCATAAAAACGTTTGTCTTCCGTAGCAATAAGAGCATTGATCACATTGGGGGAGATGTCGCGGTATTTTACCAGGGTCCGGTTGCCGTTGGGCAGGTAATATTTGCCCATGGGAGTACCATCTGAAGCAAATACTTCCGAGGCCTGGGTAATAGTGGGGTTTTCCAGTTCCTCGATAGAAGGCATTTTGCCGAACACCCCCCAGTTGGCCAGGAGTACGGTTAAAATGCCCAGACCAAACAAAATGAAAAAAGCTTGCCAGAAGATGCGAACCGAACGCTTCATATAGTGAATGATATAATGTTTATAATATAATCAGGAACCAAAAATAAGTAAATGAGGCCCTGTATGCACAAATAAGGATAATAAATTAAGGTGGATTTATCAATTAACGGAGCGCATTTGCCGGGTTTTCCATACATATATTCCATCCCGGTGAGCTAAACTAATGTAAAATAATTACTTTTGTCCCCATTTATAATGTGATACCAGATGAAGTTTAATCTAACACAAATGCCGGAACGGCTGGTGCGCCCGCGTACAAACGGCATTACAATGGTCATGGATAAAGGGTTAAGTGTTGATGAAGCCAAAAGCTTTATGAGTGTTTCTTATCCGCATGTTGATGTAGTGAAGCTGGGATTCGGTACGGCCGTGGTGACCCCCAACCTGGAAGAAAAAATTGCCGTATACCGGTCGTATGATCTTCCGATCTATTTTGGAGGAACCCTATTTGAAGCCTATCTGGTGCGCAACCAGGTAGATGATTATATTGCTATTTGTAAGCATTTTGGAATCGATTATATGGAAGTAAGCGACGGGTCCATTACGATTCCCCATGCAGAAAAATGCGGGTATATTGAAAAACTTACCCAGCACGGCACGGTTTTGAGTGAGGTGGGCAGTAAAGACGCCACGCATATTATTCCGCCCTACAAATGGATTGAGCTGATGAAAGCCGAGCTGGAGGCTGGATCCTCCTATGTAATTGCAGAAGCGCGCGAAGCGGGCAACGTGGGGATCTACCGCGGTACCGGGGAAGTGCGCGAGGGGTTGGTACAGGAGATCCTGACACAGATACCTTCTGAAAAAATTATTTGGGAAGCGCCCCAAAAAGCACAGCAACTTTATTTCCTGGAGCTGGTAGGCTGCAATGCCAACCTGGGCAATATCCCCCCCAATGAAGTGATAGCGCTGGAAGCCATGCGTATTGGGCTGCGCGGCGATTCGTTCGAGTTCTACCTGAATAATAAAACAGGTATTTAATGCGCTTATTCGGGTTGATAGGGTTTCCCCTGGGCCAGTCTTTTTCAAAGAAATTTTTTACCGAAAAGTTTGAAAAAGAAAAAATTGCAGACTGCCGGTACGAGTTGTTCGAAATTCCTACCATAGCGGAGCTGCATAGTGTTTTGGCTAATAACCCTGAATTGCATGGATTTAATGTAACGATACCTTATAAGCAGGATGTGCTGGCGTTTTTGCAGGAGCTTGATCCCGAGGCGGCATCAATTGGCGCCTGCAACTGTATAAAAATTACAGAAGAAGGACTGAAAGGATACAATACCGATGCAGCGGCTTTTGAAAGCACGCTGTTGCAACAATTGCAGCCGCATCACACGCACGCACTGATCCTGGGAACCGGCGGCGCAGCAAAGGCTGTAAAATATGTGTTGGAAAAATTGGGCATTGTCTACAAATACGTATCTCGTTCGGCAAAAGAAGGAGCTTTAACCTATGAAGCCCTTACACCCGATGTTATGGCTACCCATACGCTCATCATTAATTCAACACCGTTGGGTAGTTTTCCAAAAACAGAGGGTAAACCCGCGATCCCTTATGATTTGATCACTCCACAACATTACCTGTACGACCTGGTTTATAACCCGTCGCTGACCGCGTTCTTAAACGAAGGGCAGCAAAGAGGAGCGTTTATTAAGAACGGATATGACATGCTGGTAGGGCAGGCGGAAGAAAGTTGGAGGATTTGGAATGAAAAATAATAAATAAGGAATTCTATAATTTGAGAATTTGAAGATTTGAAAATGAGAACGGGTTGCTATCGGGTAGGCGGCCATTTTCAAATTATCACATTTTCATATTTCCAAATTAAAGAGAATAATTTTCAGGTTTAAACCTTTTTGCCAGAAGTCCAGTAGCCAATGCTGGATTAATATCTGCAACAATTACACCTGTTTTGCCATATGCAGCGTGCACAATGCAATTTCCCATAGGGGCAATAACGCTGCTGGCTGATTCAGGATATAGGAGGCATAATTACAACTGGCGAAATAGATGGTATTTTCCATGGCTCTTAAAATTGCGGCTTTTTCATAATACGGATTGTTTTTATGACCCCATTCGGTAAGCGGAATACCCTGAGCATTGGTGCTGTTAAAATGTGGGTGAAAAACAATGGAAGCCCCATTGCGGGCACCCCAACGGACCGATTCGGGATAGCGGAAGTGTAAAAGGGAGCAATTTTTCAATTTGGGAATTTGAAGATTTGAAAATGAGAACGGGTTGCTATCGGGTAGGCGGCCATTTTCAAATTTGCCACATTTTCAAATTTTCAAATTAAAGAGCGTTTTGCGTTCTTTTTCCCGATCTCGTAAATTCCTTTTCCGCATTGCGTAAATGTCTTTCCCGCTTCCGTAAATATTTTTGCGCCGCAAAGTGAATATTTATGAGGAAAGGGATCGCAATTATAGGGGTGCTTGTTTTTTTGTGGCAAGCATCAGTAGCGCAAAAAGACTCTGTAAAGAGCCTGGAAACCATAACAATAGAGGGCGTTCGCACGGTAAACGGTATAGGACACCTGGAAGGAGAAGTGAACGGCGTTATTTATGAAGGCAAAAAGAATGAGGTGATTATTACGGACAGTATTGCTGCCAATAAAGCCATCAATAACACACGCCAGATCCTGGGGCGGATACCTGGTTTGTCGATTGTGGAAACAGAAAGCAGCGGATTTACAGCTAATGGTATTGCCACACGGGGTTTGAACCCTACCCAAAGCATAGAGATGAATGTGCGGCAGAACGGGTACAATATCAGTGCCGACGTTTTTGGATATAATGAAGCGTATTATGTTCCGCCTATGTCGGCGGTAAACCGGGTTGAATTTGTGCGGGGTGCAGCGGCCCTTCAGTTTGGTCCCCAATTTGGCGGAGTAGTCAATTATTTGCTGAAAGAACCATCTCCCAAAAAACCACTGGAGTTTAATACAGCATTTACATTTGGCAGTTTTGGGCTCTTCAATTCCTATAACTCGATCGGCGGTAGCTGGAAAAAATGGAGTTATTTTGGCTTCTTCCAATACCGGTCTTTACAAGGCTACCGCCCCAATAGCGACCAACAGCAGGTTTCCGGTTTTGGTAAAATACAATATGCTCCATCAGAAAAAGTGAAGGTGGGAGTGGAATATTCTTTGCTGCGCAATCGTATTCATATGCCGGGAGGATTAACCGACAGTTTGTTTGACGCTGACCCCAAGGCATCCACCCGTGCCCGTAACTGGTTAAAAAGCCCCTGGAATATTTTAACAGGCTACGTCAATTATGATCCTTCCAACAGGACCAAGATCCGGTTTAAGACTTCCTACTTATTCAGCAACAGGTCCCTTGTTTGGCGTAATGAAGATGGCGGCCCCGGGGCCGTGGATGGTATTGACTCTGCCACGTTTGCTTATGTTCCACGGGAGGTGGAGAGCGAGGACATGCGCAGCTGGGCATCGGAATTCCGGATCGCTCATCAGTATATGCTGGGACAATATAATTCAACCCTGGCCGGTGGCTTACGGTATAGCCAGGCCTGGTTTAAGAGAAAAGGCGGCGGTCATGGAACCACAGGAAGCGATTTTAATTTAAGTACCACGGGTGATTGGGAATATAATCTTGATTTTACCACCACCAACCTCGCCCCTTTTGTAGAGAATATTTTTGCGATCGGAGACAAGCTGACGATCACTCCGGGATTTCGTTTAGAATACCTGCACAGTACTGTGGCGGGATACAAAACAGAAGACAATGAAAAATTGGCTGCTGCCGAAAACCGTAGCCGGGCATTGCCATTGTTTGGAGCAGGTACTGAATTTAAAGCAACGCACCACACGTCTATATACGCGAATGTTACACAGGCTTACCGACCCATTGATTATAGCGCCTTGCAACCATTTGGCGTTACTTCCAAGATTGATCCTAACCTGAAAGATGCCAGCGGCTATAATGCAGACCTGGGCTACCGGGGTACCATAAAAAACTTTTTCAATTTTGACATCAGTGGTTTTTATATGGCATATAATAATCGCATTGGCGTGGTGTTAAAAATCGACCCTAAAACCAGCCAGGAATATTCCCTGCGTACCAATATTGCCAATAGTGTTCATAAAGGTGTGGAGAGTTATTTGGAATTAAACCTGTTAAAATTGCTGCATGCCGATGCAGAGAACGGGTTGAGTATTTTTAATTCATTTGCCTATACCGATGCAAAATATACCTCCGGCGCATTCAAAGGGAAAAGGGTGGAGGCTTCCTCAAAGATCATTAATCGTCTGGGGTTGAGTTATACGAACCATGCTTTTTCGGGTATTTTCCAGTTTAATCACACGGGTGATGCATTTGGGGATGCCTCAAATGCCCGGGTAAGTGAAGATCCCATTGCCGGCTATATCCCCGCCTACACCGTGCTGGACCTGAGCGGAACCTATAAGATCAAAAATTATACGATAAGTGCAGGCATTAATAATATCACGGATAAAGCGTATTTCACGCGCAGGACCGATGAATATCCGGGGCCAGGCATTATCCCGGCTGTTGGAAGAAGCTTTTACATCGGGTTAGCTGCCCGGTTCTGAAGCTGCAATTAGTTAATTTGGGAATTTGAAGATTTGAAAATGGAACCGGTTGCCTCCGGGTAGGAAGCCATTCCCACATTCTCAAATTTTCAAATTATTGTAACGTTTGTTCCGCTGCCGCATGCAGTTGCTTTATTTTCCGATCGTACCACCATTTGGGTGCTGTTTTCTTCATAAGGGTATCAATATTGCGCATGCCAAAGAGGTTCCAGGCGCCCTGTAATTTACCGGAAAGACTGCTTTGGAGGGCCCTCAGGCTCATTGCGAAGCCTGCATCAATATATTCCATATGATGCCAGTACCCGGCAGGCATAAATAAGGTATCGCCGTGCTCCAGGATCACTTCATAGCCCTGTGCATTTTTTACTGCAGGGAAATTCTGGTAATCAAATCTTTCATGGTAGTGCGCATAGTTGGCCAGGCTCAATACCTCCCAGGGCTTTCTGTATAATTTGTGCTGTTCTTCAAAAGGGAAAAGTAACACTCTTTTTTTGCCGATAAACTGAGTGTGCAGGATATGGCTCATATCAATGTCGAAGTGCATGTGGGTAATAGCGCCTTCGCCGCCTACAAATAGCATCGGGAATTTTTTAATAAATCCTTTCATGTATTCATCGGGCCAGCTGAAATCACCAACGATCTGCGGGGCATGCTGAAAGATATTGAACAGGAAAATGCGCAGATCCACCGGTCCTTTCTTAACCCTTTCCAGGTATTCGCCGAATTTCATATATGCGTCAGCCGTATTAATCGGAGTGTACGAATCGCTTTTTACATTATTGTAAACGCCCACTTCTTTATCTCCCACAATATCAATAAAATAATCCCAGTTCCATTTCGTAAAAGCCGGCCATTTCCGGGCAAGGTCTTTGATCACAACCGGTTTGCCTTTCTGATAATAATTCTTTTTAAAATCTTCCGGACTGATGGATTCCAACTTGTCTAGTACCTGTAACTGCATAAATCAAAATAAACGGCAAATTTAATGATAGTTTTTATAAAAGTAGTAAAGTCTTCCGGGGAGGAGTGTTTGCGGTTAAAGCCTGTTTTGCAAAGATTTTGTAAAAAAATGATAAAAAGCGCAACTTTATTCGGGTTTTGTAGTCAAATGTGTTGCGTTTCACTACTCCGTACGTTATTAGATTAGGTTGTAATGGATCCGATTCAATGCAACGCTTTCTCAAATCAAACACAGGCTGGAAAACAATGGCGACAAAATCACCCTTTACCGTAGCATTGTTAATTGCTACTTACAAGTGGCCCGAGGCATTACAACTGGTATTAAAAAGTGTATTATACCAAAGCCGGAAGCCCGACGAAATTATTATTGCAGAGGACGGAGATGATCCGCGCACAGCACAATGTATAGCTGCTTTTCAGAAAAAGTATGGAGTGGCCATAAAGCATGTATCGCATGATGATAAGGGTTTTAGGAAGAGCCTTATTATGAATAAAGCTATAAAGGAAATACGGGCAGATTATATTATAGAGATCGACGGCGATATTGTAATGCACCGGGAATTTATTGCCGATCATATCAAGGGGGCCCAAAGGGGGTTTTTTGTGCAGGGAAGCCGGGCGCTGCTCTCCAAATGGCGCAGTCTGGAGCTGCTCCAGACAAAGAATATCGAAAGTCTGCATTCTTTTATGCTGGGATTGAGGAACCGGTTCAATTCGCTGCGCGTCCCCATTTTTTCATGGTGTTTTAAGGTAAACCCCTGTCATTCGCATAAAGTAAAGGGCTGTAACCTGGCATTCTGGAAAAAAGATTATGTAACAGTAAACGGTTACTACAGCGGTTTCAAGGGCTGGGGCCGGGAAGATTCCGAGCTGGGAGAGCGTCTGATTAACCTCGGCGTAAAGATGAAAAAGTTAAAATTGGCAGCCGTTACCTATCATATATTTCACGCGTTTAATTCGCGCGGCAATCTGGATCAGAATGAAAGTATTTACCGGGAAACCGTAAATTATAAATATAGTTACCGGCCCAACGGGTACCTGGAAGCATAGATCAGTATGACGAAACCCGGAATTTCTGTAATAATCTGCACTTATAATGGAGTGTTGAAGCTCCCGGAAACATTGGGGTACCTTGCCCGGCAGGAAGTGGGCAAGCGCTTTGAATGGGAGATTGTATTTGTCGACAATAACTCGCAGGACCGTTCGGCGGAAGCAGCGGAGGAAATATGGCGAAATCAAAACACGGATGTTCCGTTGTTGATTTGTCAGGAACCCACGCCCGGGAAATATTATGCGCTGCAAACCGCAATAGCGAAAGCCCGGTATGATTATTTTATCGTTTGCGATGACGATAACGGCCTGAACCCTGATTATTTATCCCGGGCTTTTGATCTGTTGAATGCTCACCCCGAAGTAGGAGCTGTGGGTGGTTACGCCCGGCTAAAATTACCAAATGGAGTAAAAGCCCCGGAATGGCTGCCGGCAGATTATGAGCCGTACGCATTAGGCAAACAGGCGGAAGGCACGGGATATGTTCCGCTAAAGAAAAGCAGGCTATGGGGGGCTGGGTTGGTTTCCAGAACAAATTTATATAAGGAGGTATATGCTGCATTTCCTTCCTTGCTTATTGAAGTGCCGGAAGAAAGAGCGTTGAATTCAGAAGACACGGAGTTTTGCGCCCGTCTTATTTTAAAGGGATATCAATTGTACTATGACGGAAACCTTGAATTGCAACATCTGCTGAACCCCGCAAAATTAACAGTGGCGCACCGGCAAACCCTGAATGCAATGTACAATGGATCAGGAGCGGTGATCGACCGGTATCGTATCGCAA
>JAGIAQ010000048.1 GCA_017744795.1 Niabella sp.
CTCAATACTATCCAGCAGCGATCTGCCGGATTCAATTGTCTCCGGATGCGGAAGAACAATAGCTTTGCGAACGGATTCTTTGCGTAACAAATCGATCAGCGTGCATTTAGCAATACGGAACAACTGGGTAGAAAGACTATATTCTGCCGACAGCGTTTCCCGGCATTCCCAAAGTTTAATAAAACTTAGCTGCACCGTTTCTTCGGCCAGCCATTCGGAGCGGGTGTATTTAAATATATACTGGTATAACCGTGCATGATACGCATTGTAAAAGGCGTAAAATGACGGTTCATCTCCTTCTTTAATTTTCTCAAGCATTCCAAACATAACGCTCCGAAATATTTTTCAAAAGTAACGGAACCAGTAAATTATTAATAATAACAAACTGTTACCAAAGGGATGGCGCAAGCGTAACTTCACCCGGGTTTCCAGGTCAAATTAAAATCGTTCACATACTCCGGGTAAAACACTAACAAGCTATCTGAACCCAAATTTAATGCAAAATCGTTTTTTCAAAATAAAATCCGGATACTTTTATCACCAAAGTTTTGTATTATATTTACGTAACTTAAAAAATTACACTATGTCCTGGATCTGGCATTTAGTTTTAGGAGGTATTGCCGGTTTTCTTGCCGGTAAAGTAATGCGTGGCGATGGCTACGGCGTTATTGTAGACATCATTTTAGGCCTGGTGGGCGGTTGGCTCGGCGGCTGGGTGGGCGGATTGCTGCACATCAACCTGGGCGGCTCCATCGGGTACCTGATCACCGCCTTTGTAGGAGCCGTATTGTTAGTCTGGATCGTGCGCCTCGTCAAAGGCTCGGCTTAAATTTTTTCAGAGAAGTCAATCCAAAAGGATTGGCTTCTTTTCTTATTGGCCCTCCCACCGCAGGACAAGCGCCCGCAGGGAGTTTTTTTGTGCCCATCCTGCACTGCCCTTAAGGCATTATTTCTTTTGCCCTATCTTTGAACCACTCACAACAAATTTTCTTTTCGATGAAATATTTACCACTGAATCCCGCAATTTTTGTCAAAAACCGCAAGCGTTTTATCGACAAAATGGAAAAAAATTCGATCGCCATTTTTTTATCCAATGATGAGATGCCCGAAAATGGCGACGCCCTTTATAAATACAAACCCAATAGTACTTTGTTCTGGTTATCTGGCATCCGCCAGGAAGATTCAATAGTGATCTTATTTCCAGACAACCCGGATCCCAAATACAGGGAAGTACTGGTGTTGGTGCGGCCAAACGAATTAAAAGAAAAATGGGATGGCAAGCGCCTGCGTGCTGCGGAAGCTACGGCCATCAGCGGCATCCAAACCATCGTTTGGGTAGATTCACTGGACGCTGTCCTGCAGGGCTGGATTCATGCTGCGCAAAATATTTACCTGGACACTAACGAAAACGACCGGAAAAGCGCTTTAGTGGAAACGCGCCAGTATCGCTATATAAAAGAACTACAAACAAAATATCCGTTGCATCGCTATTTAAGAGCCGCCCCGATTGTAAAAGAACTGCGGGCAATTAAATCACCGGAGGAAGTGGAAGTGATCAAAAAAGCGATCGCCATTACAGAAACAACCTTCCGGCGGCTGCTGCAATTTATTAAACCAGGCGTATGGGAGTTTGAGATCGAAGCAGAAATTGTTCATTCGTTTTTGAGCAACCGCGCCACCCGGGAAGGATACAGCAGTATCATCGCCTCCGGCGATAATGCCCGCGTGCTGCACTATATCGAAAACAACCAGCAATGTAAAGACGGTGACCTGATCCTCATGGATTTTGGTGCCGAATATGGTGGCTATAATGCAGACTTGACCCGCACTGTTCCTGTAAGCGGCCGGTTTACCAAACGCCAGCGCGCGGTGTATGATGCCTGCCTCCGGCTTCATCGCTATTGCGCGTCTATATTAAAACCGGGCATTACCATTGCCGCCTATCATGACAAAGTAGGGGATCAGGCAACTAAAGAATTTATCAGCCTGGGGCTGCTGACTAAGGCGGATGTTAAGAATGAAGATCCGGCCAACCGGGCCTACCGCAAGTATTTGTACCATGGCATCAGCCATCACCTGGGCGTTGACGTGCACGATCTGGCGCCTAACTTCCATGTGCCGCTGAAGGCGGGAATGGTGCTTACTATTGAGCCAGGCATCTATATTGAAGAAGAGCAAATGGGCATTCGTATCGAAAATAATTTCCAACTCACGCGCAGCGGAAATATTGACCTGATGAAAACAATGCCCATCGAAGCAGATGACATTGAAAAACTGATGAATAGCTGATAATTTTTTTTATTGACCCGGCTGCAGAATATATGGCATCCCGATTGCGTCGCACACTTGTACGCCTGTGCAAGCAGGGGTCAGCAATTGTTGCCCCCTACACACCATATGTCATTTTTTTGTCAGCAATTAATCGCTAAGCGTTACCTTTGTAAGCAATTTAATCACCTTCTATAAGAAAATATGAACTGGTCTCAATTCTTTACTTCCGCAGTTGGTAAAAAAATTACCATGGCCCTGTCCGGAATTTTTTTAATTCTTTTTCTGTTGATTCATGCCGGGCTAAACGCCTGCATCTGGGCCAATGACGGTGGCGTTATGTTTAATAAAGCTGCTCATTTTATGGGCGCCAACGTAGTACCGCGCGTTTTGGAAATCGGACTTTTTGTATTCTTCTTAATTCACATTATCCAGGGTCTTGTATTGGAAATTCAGAACCGCAGCAAACGCGGCATCGGCTATGCCGTAAAAATGGGCAACCGGGGCAGTGCCTGGAACAGCCGCGCAATGGGCATCCTGGGCGCACTGGTCCTGATCTTCCTGGCCGTGCACCTTAGCGACTTCTGGTACCCCAGCCGCTTTGGTGGATTGACTAATATGTATATTGATACAGCAACCAACCAGATTGTTCCTGCCGGAACCGCTGGTGGTAAAGAATACCACGATCTGTATGCCGAAATGCAGCACCAGTTCACCTCCTATCCCTGGATCATTGTTCTTTATGAAATTGGTGTTATTGCATTGTTCTGGCACCTCGTGCACGGGTTTCAAAGTTCTTTCAGAACACTGGGGCTCACGAATCATAAATATATCAGCCTGATAAAAAATACCGGCATTGTTTATTCGGTTATCATTTGTCTGGCCTTTATGCTGATGCCCCTAAGCTTTTACTTTGGTTGGATCAGATAGATACCAGCAATCAGACATCAGAAATCAGAGATCAGACATCCACTAATAAATATCAAATCAGATATGCTTGATTCAAAAATACCCGCCGGAAAATTAGAAGAGAAATGGACCGATTACAAAGGACATTGTAAATTGGTGAACCCGGCGAATAAGAGAAAATTAGAAGTGATCATTGTTGGTACCGGTCTTGCAGGGGCCTCAGCAGCTGCGGCTTTGGGCGAACAGGGCTACCAGGTTAAGGCCTTTTGTTTTCAGGATTCACCGCGTCGGGCGCATTCCATTGCCGCACAGGGCGGGATCAACGCAGCAAAAAATTACCAGAACGACGGCGATTCTATTTTCCGCCTGTTCTATGATACCATCAAAGGAGGCGATTATCGTTCCCGCGAAGCGAACGTGCACCGCCTGTCGGAAGTAAGCGGCAACATCATCGACCAATGCGTGGCGCAGGGGGTTCCTTTTGCCCGTGAATATGGCGGTCTGCTGAATAACCGTTCTTTTGGTGGCGTACAGGTAAAAAGAACTTTTTATGCCGCCGGCCAAACCGGACAGCAATTATTGATTGGCGCTTACCAGGCCCTTGAACGCCAGGTGGCTTTGGGTAATGTAAAAATGTATAGCCGCCATGAAATGCAGGACATTGTTGTTATTGACGGCAAGGCCAGGGGTATTATTACCCGTAACCTGATCACCGGCCAGCTGGAGCGCTTTTTCGGGCATTCTGTAATACTGGCCACTGGCGGTTATGGAAACGTTTTTTACCTTTCCACCAATGCAATGGGCAGCAACGTTACAGCAGCCTGGCGGGCGCATAAAAAAGGTGCCCATTTTGCCAATCCCTGCTTTACACAGATCCACCCTACCTGCATCCCCGTATCCGGCGATCACCAGAGTAAGCTGACGCTGATGTCTGAATCGTTAAGAAATGACGGTCGCATCTGGGTACCCAAAAAACAAAACGACACCCGTAAACCCAATGATATTCCCGAAGAAGAAAGGGATTATTACCTGGAAAGAAGATATCCCGCTTTCGGGAACCTGGTGCCACGCGATGTGGCCTCCCGTGCCGCAAAAGAGCGTTGCGATGCAGGTTACGGCGTAGGTACTACCAAACAGGCCGTGTACCTGGATTTCCGGTACAACCTGATCAATAAATATGGCCGTGCCGAAGCCAATAAGCACGGCATACAAAACCCGGACACCGAAACACTGGTGCGCCTGGGTAAAGAAGTGGTGAAAGAAGAATATGGCAACCTGTTTGATATGTATGAAAAGATCACCGGGGAAAACCCTTACGAAGTGCCGATGCGCATTTATCCTGCGGTGCACTACACCATGGGTGGTCTTTGGGTAGATTATGAACTGATGACCAGCGTAACAGGGCTGTTTTGCCTGGGTGAAGCCAACTTCAGCGATCACGGTGCCAATCGCCTTGGAGCATCTGCATTAATGCAGGGCCTGGCCGATGGTTATTTTGTGATCCCTTACACTATGGGTAATTACCTGGCAGGTGAGATCGGTGTAAAACCCATCCCCACTTCAGATCGTGCTTTTGTTGAAGTAGAAGCACAGGTGAACGACCGCATCAACCGGTTGATGACCATACAGGGCACGCAAACGGTGGAAAGTTTCCACAAACGCCTGGGTAAGATCATGTGGGAAAAATGTGGTATGGCCCGTAATGAACAGGGATTGAAAGAAGCCATCCAGGAAATAAGAGACCTCAGAACTGATTTCTGGAAAAATGTACGGATCCCCGGCGGCATTCATGAAATGAACCCCGAACTGGATAAAGCCAGTCGCGTAGCAGACTTCCTTGAACTGGGAGAACTGATGTGCATGGACGCGTTGGATCGCAAAGAGAGCTGCGGCGGTCACTTCCGCGAGGAAAGCCAGACCTCTGAGGGCGAAGCATTGCGTAATGACGAAGGTTTCATGCACGTTTCTGCATGGAAACAAACCGGCGAGAACGCATGGCAACTGGACAAAGAGCCGCTGGAGTATGAGGTGATTAAGCCGACGCAAAGGAACTACAAATAATGTGGGAATGTGTGAATTTGAAGATTTGAAAATGGTCATTCCTTCAACATTCCGTGGTAAAATATAGAATAAAACGTAACCGAAAAAAATGGGTACTTTAGTGGGGCGAACCTATTCATTTACCTATTAAAAACCCGGTTATGAGAAATGATAAAGAAAATGTGATTGTTGATAAAATAATCAATTTCTCTCTGGCAATAATTAAATATTGCGAAGTTCTTGAACAAAAAAGGAAGTGTGTGATTGCAAAGCAGCTACTGCGATCAGCAACCTCAATAGGCGCAAACGTATTTGAGGCCCAAAATGCTGAAAGCAAGGCTGACTTTATTCACAAAATGAAAATTGCTGCAAAGGAGTCCAGCGAAACCTTGTATTGGTTGATTTTATGCGAAAGACGCGAAGGCTATCATTTTGATATCGCATAAAAATTAGCTATTGAAGAAATTATAAGAATTCTGTCTAAAATTATTTCTTCATCCAAAGGCAAAATACCAGGTTTCATTTGATCCACTTTGTATTCATTTTCAAATCATCAAATTATCAAATTGATTAATTAAAGAATATGGAACATTACAATATGAATCTGACTTTGAAGGTGTGGAAACAAAAAAATGCTGATACCAGCGGTAAGTTTGAGTCCTACAAAGTATCGAATATTTCATCAGAAATGTCCTTTCTGGAAATGTTTGATGTATTGAATGAACAATTGGTACGCGAAGGAAAAGAACCCGTAGCGTTTGACCATGATTGCCGGGAAGGTATTTGCGGTATGTGCTCCATGTACATCAACGGGCGTCCGCATGGTCCCTGGCAGGGCACTACTACCTGTCAGCTGCATATGCGCGCTTTTAGAGACGGCGACACCATTGTGGTGGAACCCTGGCGCGCAAAAGCGTTCCCCGTGGTGAAAGATCTTATTGTGGATCGCGGCGCTTTTGACCGTATCATCCAGGCCGGAGGATATATTTCCGTAAATACCGGTAACGCACAGGACGGTAATAATATCCCCATTCCTAAGGACGATGCCGACAAATCATTTGCGGCTGCGGCCTGCATCGGTTGCGGCGCCTGTGTAGCGGCTTGTAAGAACTCATCGGCATTATTATTTCTTTCTGCAAAAGTTTCCCACCTGGCGTTATTGCCCCAGGGAGATACCGAAAGAAAACAAAGAGCATTGGATATGGTGGCCCAGATGGATAAAGAAGGATTTGGTTCCTGCACTAATACTGGCGCTTGTGAGGCCGTTTGTCCAAAAGAAATTGAGATCACTAATATTGCACGATTAAACAGGGAGTATCTTTCTGCTGGCTTAGCCACCGATTCTAAGAGCCACTAAGAGTCTCCGACTTCGAATATTTTAGGGCCCCGATAATACCGGGGCTTTTTTGTTATCATTTTTGGCTTTTAAAGAAGAGACCCCTATAAACATAGCCCTTCCTGACCTAAAGCTTCGAAGAGTAAGTCATCAACTCTTCTCAGGTTGTCACAAGCGTTGAATCGTCTATTTGCTTTTCTTGTTTTATTTTGTCCAGCCATTCTTTTGCATGTTTTCCAACATATTCGGAAAAGCCCCACCCTCCCATGTCAAACTTATATTTTTTAAGTTTTCGTCTAACAGTTTTGATTACATTGTCTGACCAACTAACAAAGTCTTCTGATTTATTCACCCACTGCATGTTTTTAACAAATGATGGTTGAAAGTAAAGTCTTCCTCGAATTATTTTGTCATTGTCAATGCGACAACGGTCATAGTGCAAAACAGGCAAATGGTTGTCTGCAATAAGCCAATGCCCAGACTTCTCAAAATAGTCAAGTTCCATTTCCTTTAAATCTTGTCTTCTAACCAAATAAATTCTTGAACCTTCTTTTCTAATGTCTACTGGTATGGTCGTATCAACAGTCCGAACTTTGCCATTATAGTGGAAGTGAGGCAAAAAGATTATATCGCCCGTGGCTTTTAGCAAGTCCTCAAATTCTTGATAGTCGTCTGGATGTAGATAGAAATTTACCTGTCGTCCCATAAATTATTGTAAATGTCTAACAGAATAGCATTTAACCGTTAATTAATCCCTTATTCCGCTCGTTTGGCTCAATCAGATCCCACAGATTTCCGTACAGATCTTCAAAAACGGCAACCGTACCGTATTCAAATTCCTTCGGTGGCCTGACAAATTTTACTTCTCTGCTTTTCAGTTTTTCGTAATCCCGCCAAAAGTCATCAGTAAAAAGAAACAAGAAAACCCTTCCTCCTGTTTGATTACCAACACTTGCTGATTGTTGATCGTTTGCGGCTTTCGCTAATAATAAACAACATTCTTTCGCCCCCTGCGGCGCTACCATTACCCACCTCTTTTCATCACTTAGCTTCGTGTCTTCTAATAACTGAAAGTCGAGCTTTTGGGTATAGAACGCAATAGCGTCGTCATAATCGTCAACTACTAAGGCTATATGGGCTATTCTTTGATGCATTCTTATTTCGTGTTTTCGCTGTCTAACGGTTAATAATTAATCCTCGGAAAAGACAATTTGTTTTGCACCACAATGATCCGGGTAATAAAAATAAGCGCGATGATCACAAACTTGCTTACATCTGCGTTTACCTGGAAGTGCAGCAGCAACAGATAAACTGTGCCGCCCAAAATGCAAACCGTAGCATAGATCTCCTTCTGAAAAATAAGCGGTATGGTATTCAAAAGAATATCCCGCGTAATACCACCAAAACAACCGGTTATAGTGCCCAGGGCAATGCAGATGCCGGGGTGCAGGCCAAAATTGAGCCCCTTTTGCAACCCTACTACGGTAAACAAACCCAGGCCCAGACTATCGAACAGGAACAGCGTTACTTTTAATTTCTTTATATGGGTTTTAAAAAAAATGGTAAGCACCGAAGTAATGAGGATGACCCCGCAAATTTTCATATCGCGCATCCAGGCCACGGGCAGGTCGCCGATCAGCAGATCGCGGATGGTACCACCCCCTACTGATGTTACAAAGGCGATGATCAGCACGCCAAAGGCATCCAAACGCCGCTGCATGGCAGAAAAAGTGCCCGATATGGCAAAAGAAATAGTACCCAGGAATTCTATAATGGCCGATGTACTGGAAAACATAAAATGTAAAATACGAAATTCTGAACGACAAAGTTCAATTGGCCGGGAAGGCGGGAAGTCTTGCTTTATAGCTATTGCCTTACCGACTTAACGTCTTCCCGGCAAAAAATAATTACCAGTTATTCCCCTGGTCATCGTTCATTCGCTCGGAAACATCCTCGGGCTTGGTATCTCTCCAATAGGGGTCGTAAGATACAAACCACGACAGCCAAAGGCTGCGGGCAAAACGCATCAGCCAGGGTTGCAGGCAAACCAATGCGACTGAATTAAAAATAAGCCAATAAATAAAGCGGTTATCATCCGTTGAAAAACCAATCGTCAGCCACCACAACAGCGCGCTGATCACGGTAAGCAGTACAGCAATAAAATAACTTACATAGCCCGTTCCATAGTAAAATCCCACCTCTATTTCAGTGGGCTGCCCGCAAACCGGACAGTACTTGTGCATCTTCAGCACACCCTTTAAACGGAAGGCAAATTTTTTCTCAAACAGTTTTCCTTCCCGGCAGCGCGGACAATAACAGCCCAGCACCGTAGCCGCATATCCCCTGCTGCTTTTCTCCGCTTCCATAACGCATCGATTTTAACTACCAAAGGTACAAACTAAAAAAAGCGAGCGCAAGTATTTTTGGCCCGGCAAACAGGTGCAGATTCAAGGCGAATCCACAAATTCAAAAACTGCCACGAATGCACGAATGAATAATCTATGAGGGCATTTTACTTGAAATAAACACGAATGTCATGCGCCTACGGCGCATATTTGTGCATTCGTGGCATTCGATAATTGTATTACAGGCATTAAAATCAGTATAAGAACAACTAAGCTGTTTTAGCGTTCGCCCTAGTTGTAGGCTACCGGATATTCGGTATCTTCAAGAGTTTCGGACATCAAACCATAAACATTAAACCCTGTCCTCCAACACTTCCAAAATCCGTTCCATCTGCGTGCTCCGGCTTCCTTTTATCAGCAACAACGTATTTTCCGGCTGGTGGTTTGTAATCCATGCGGCCGCTTCCGCGGAATCCTCAAAATATTGGAATTCGCAGGCATAAGGTTCGAAAGGTTTTCCCACCAACACAACGCTATCCCAATGGTAATTCCGAATCAATTGTATAATGCTTTCATGTTCCGTTGCCGTTTCGGAACCCATTTCTGCCATAGCGCCCAATAACAACATCTTTTTATCACCCGTCATGTTAGCCAGGTTCTCAATTGCCAGCCGCATGCTGCTGGGGTTGGCATTATAAGCATCCAGGATAATCTTATTCGTTCCTTTTTCAAGCAACTGGCTGCGACTGTTGGAAGGCGCGTAGCTTTCAAGAGCAGCTTTTATCTGCTCCATCGGGATATTAAAATGCAGCCCTATGGCCGTTGCCGCCAATACGTTCGGCAGGTTATAGTCGCCCACCAGCTGTGTTGGTACGGTTGTCGCTGCCGGTTTTTCAAAGGCTACTTCCAAAAACGCCGTTGCACCACTTGCCTTACCTACAACATCGGCATCTGCAGTTCCATACCGGATAATGGTTGCAATACCCGCGCTCATCGTTCGTAAATAATCATAATCCCACATAACAAAGGCAGTACCATTACCTCGCTGCCGCAAAAAATCGTATAATTCTCCTTTGCCTTTTTTTACGCCTTCCAAACTGCCAAAGCCTTCCAGATGGGCCTTGCCGGCATTGGTAATTAATCCATGCGTAGGCTGTGCTATTTTACAATATCCTTCTATTTCCAGTAAATGATTTGCGCCCATTTCAACTACTGCCATCTGCGCATCGTTCCTTATTTTCAGTAAGGTCAGCGGCACACCAATGTGGTTATTAAGGTTACCGGCAGTCGTATAGGTTTTATATGTTGTGCTTAATACCGCATGTATCAGTTCTTTCGTTGTGGTTTTACCATTACTACCGGTTACGGCAATCACCGGAAACCGGAATTGTTTCCGATGGTAAGCCGCCAGTTGTTGCAGAGCGGTCAACACATCAGCAACCAGGATGGTTTTACCGGGAATTTCATAGGCGGCTTCATCAATAATAACTTTTGCTGCTCCGGCGTCAATTGCCTGTTGCGCAAAACTGTTCCCGTTAAAATTCGGGCCTTTCAATGCAAAAAAGAGCTCGCCTTCTTTTATTTTCCGCGTATCCGTCTGCACATTGGGGTATTGCAGGTACACCTGGTATAATGCGTCTATTGTCATCAAACAAAAATAGATAAGATTTAAATGCGGAACGCCTAATGCTGAACGCTTAATGCTGCACAAATCTGAGAACTGCCACAAATACACGAATGTGCTGTCTGTTATCCAGTCCGAAAAGAAAATAAGCACGAATTCCTGGCGCCTTTGGCGCGTATTCGTGAATTCGTGGCATTGAACAATAGCGGTATACGTACTAAAAACTCCGCGTGTGAACAATCGGAAATCTTTATGTGTTCCCCCTGCATGCTGAACGCATAACGCATTATACAATTAATAATTACTGATTCATGTTCAATCCCCCCCTTAAGCGTTCCGCATTGAGCATTCGGCGTTAAGCACTATTTTAACTATCTTGACCCCCTAAAATTCAAACCATGTCTTACCGGATAGGATCAGGAATAGATTTTCATCAATTCGCCGAAAGGCGGGAACTTTGGATCGGCGGCATTAAAATTCCGCATCATAAAGGCGCCCTGGGACATAGCGATGCTGACGTATTATTGCATGCCATTTGCGATGCGCTGCTGGGTGCGTTAAGCCTGGGTGATATCGGCGTCCATTTCCCAAATACGGACGAACGCTACAAAAATATAGACAGCAAGATCCTGCTGAAGGAATCAATGGAACTTGTTTCTGGTAAAGGTTACAAAGTAATCAATATCGACAGCACCCTTTGTTTGCAGGAACCTAAAATAAAGAAACACGTTCCGGCCATGCAGGAGGTCATTGCAAAAGTGCTCGGCATTACCACAGAAGACGTTTCCATTAAAGCCACCACTACCGAGGAAATGGGCGCTATCGGGCGCGAAGAAGGGTTGATGGCCATGGCCACCGTTTTATTACAAAAAATATAAGAGCCATTAAGAAGCTAAGCAGTATTAAGCGCCTTCTTAACTCACTTAATTCCTAAATGGTTATAATTAATTGTTCTGAATGCGGTCGTTTCAAACCTCACATATCGCAATTGTAAAACAAAATTTTCCCGCCTTTCCGGCTTCCCGGCGGGTCATGTGCCCCACGTCTTCCCAAATGTTAAAGTAGTGTGATATTCGTACTAAGCCGTTATCTTTGTCGCAATGGCAGCTATCGAAATAAAAATCATTAACAAATCCGCAAACCCCTTACCGGAATACGCCACGTCGGGCGCGTCCGGAATGGATATCCGCGCCTCGCTGGAGGCTCCAATTGCCTTACAGTCATTAGAGCGGGTATTGGTACCCACCGGCATCTTTATGGAAATACCGGAAGGATATGAAGTTCAGGTACGGCCGCGTAGCGGTTTGGCCATAAAGCACGGGTTAACCTGCTTAAATACCCCCGGAACCATTGACGCCGATTATCGCGGCGAGGTAAAAGTGATCCTGATAAACCTTTCCAACGAGGAACAGGTCATACATAACGGAGATCGTGTGGCACAACTGGTAGTTCAAAAAGTGGAACAGGCCCAATGGCTGGAAACCGTATCCCTGGGAGAAACAGCCCGTGCGGCTGGCGGGTTTGGCCATACCGGCAAACAGTAATAAAACGATCCTTTTATTGATAAAAAATTCACGAATGAAATACATTTCAGGTATTTTATCAGTGCTTGTTGTTTTGACTTCCTGCCATACAGCAAAAAAAGCACAGCGCATACAGCCACCCGTTACCACCGATTCATCGGTAAAAGTAGAAACGGCCTCTACCATTGAAACGGACAAACAAAAACATAAGGACAGCACCGTCAGCATCGAATCGATTCATTCCGTCCTGGAAAAGATGAATCATATCAATTATACCACATTTTCGGGGAAAGCTGCCGCCTCCTATTCCGCCAAAGGCGATACCAAAAGCTTTGATGTTAAGGTAGAAATGAAAAAGGACAGCCTGATCTGGGCCTCCGTTACCGGCCCCCTGGGCATTGAAGGCGCCCGGGCATTGATCACCAAAGACTCCGTTCGCATAATAAATAGGCTTAGTAAACAATATATTGCCTCCAGTTACGTTTATTTACAGGAACGACTGGGACTACCTGCTGATTTGTCAACGCTTCAGGATCTGCTGGTGGGTAATCCGGTTTTTATTGACAGCAGCAACAGCAGTTATACCAAAAAAGACAATAATATCGAAGTAACAAGCGCAACAAAATTTTTCAGGAACCTGTTAACCCTACTGCTCCCTGATTATCTGCCCTCCGACAGTAAGCTGGAAGATGTGGATTCGGGCAGGAACCGGTCGGCAGCGCTGCATTACGAAAATTATGAAAAAGTAAACAACTTCCAGTTCCCGAAAACGCGTCAGATAAAAGTAACGTATAAAACAGATATACAGATAACATTAGATTACAAATCGTTTCATTTCAACGAAGCAATAAGCACGCCCTTTTCTGTTCCGAAAGGCTACAAAAAAATAGACCGATAGCGACGCAGCTTAAAACTTTGAATGCTTTATGACTAGAACAAAAATTGGACTTTTAGCAATCCTTACAATACTCAGCGGAAATGTATTTGCGCAAAGTGATGCGAAAATAACCCTGAAAAAGGATCGCGCCATGATGATCAACGAAATGAACCAGATTGAGCGCACCTTCAAAAGTACCAAAACCATTTCCCGCGAAGCGATGATGGAACTAACCGACCTGAACCGGAAGATCGAAGGTCAGGAACGTTATGTAACAAGCATGTCGCGGCAGGAACCACCTGTTTTCACTACTGAAGAAATGCAGGATGCCACAAGGGAAATAACCCGTATTAAACGAACGGTTGAAACGCTCAGAAACTATTACTATCATCCTGAAAGCATCCCCAGGGAAAACAATACCGCTGCAGCGCGTCCGGCAGCGCCTGCCCCAACTTATACACCGCCGGCAAGAACCTATCCCGTCCTGCCGCCGCAACAACACGCTACATTTCCTGTAAGCAATGCCGCATTAACGGGTGATTTTGGCCTGTATCGCGGGCAGATCCCTTATCCGCTCGAAAAAGGAACGGTGATCCAGAATTTCGGTCGTTTTAAAATGGAGGGATCAGGCCCTGAGATCGTTGGCGACAATCCCGGATGCACTTTTTCTGCCCCTGTAAATTCGCCGGTAAAAGCTGTTTTTGAGGGCGATGTGATCAGCGTTTCCAAAATGGGCAGCACCTATTACATCGTAATACGTCACGGACGTTATTTTACCGCTTATAGCAATCTTGCCAGCTCCACGGTAACCAAAGGATCCAAAGTGAAAGCCGGTCAGGTCATCGGCACCGTAGGGCGTGATGATGAAACCGGTTACGGCAAACTGGACTTTATTTTAATGTTCGATGATAAGAACCTGGACCCACAAGCTTGGTTTGTACATGGTCAATAACTAATATCCGATTTAGTTCTTATGGTCCTTAAAAATAAAGAGCGAAAAAATGCCACGATTTTGGCTCCGTCAGGAGTAATCTGTTTATAGCCCCATTAAATGATACGAATTTGGGCTCCGTAGAGCCTGTCCCCGCCGGGCGGGACGCCCCGTGTTTACGCGGCTCCTACCAGAGCCGGTTCCTCCATTTCAATCCCGTTCTACAAACACGAAGCTCCTCCGGAGCCCGGTCCGTAGAAAAGCGACCTGACAGGCAAATAAAAAGGGTTGCCTCTGCATCAGAAGCAACCCTTTTGATAAATCTTTGATTACCTTAAATGATCAACAGCGAATCTCCATAACTGAAGAAGCGGTACTTATCTTTAATGGCTTTTTTATACGCCTCAGTTGTTAATTCATACCCTGCAAAGGCACTGGTCATGATCATCAAACTGGTTTTAGGCAAATGAAAATTAGTTACCAGGGCATTGGCAATATGAAAATCATAAGGAGGGTGAATAAACATATTGGTCCAACCCTCTGATGGTTTTAATAATTTTTGCGCGGTAAAGGAAGATTCCATGGCCCGCATAGTAGTGGTGCCGATCGAACAAATACGATGATTCGTTTCTTTGGCTTTGTTTACAACCCGGCAGGCAGCTTCATCAATATGATAATATTCCGCATCCATTTTGTGTTTGCTCAAATCCTCCACTTCAATAGGGCGGAAGGTTCCCAAACCCGTATGCAGCGTTACCTCCGCAAAGCGGATCCCCTGTATTTCCAGGCGCTTGATCAGCTCCCGGCTAAAGTGCAAACCTGCTGTAGGCGCGGCAACAGCACCTTCATGCTTGGCATAAACGGTCTGGTAGCGCTCTTTATCGTCCTCATCCGGTTTGCGTTTAATATATTTAGGCAGCGGGGTTTCGCCCAGGGCTTCCAATTGTGCTTTAAACTCTTCCTCGCTTCCTTCCCACAAAAAACGGATGGTGCGGCCGCGGCTGGTGGTATTATCGATCACCTCAGCTACCAGCTCCTCATTATCGCCAAAATACAATTTGTTGCCTACCCGTATTTTACGGGCGGGGTCCACAATAACGTCCCAAAGACGATTCTGTTTATTTAATTCTCTTAATAAAAAAACTTCAATTTTAGCCCCGGTTTTTTCCTTACGGCCATACATGCGCGCAGGGAACACCTTGGTATTATTTACAACAAATACATCTTTGTCATCAAAATAATCCAGGATATCCCGGAAATGCTTATTCTCCATCTGCCCTGTCTGCCGGTGTACCACCATCATACGGGCGTCCTCTCTTTTTTTGGCTGGATGTTGTGCAATAAGGTTTAAGGGAAGGTCGAATTGAAATTGTGAAAGCTTCATTATACTTATTAATAGTTTTAAATGCCCTTATCTAAAACAAGTGAAGCGGGGAAGAAGTTTTGAATAAGCTGATAATCAGCGTATTTTAGCTTTCGATCCCCGGTCTTACGGCACCGGTTTTCGATTTGTGGGTGCAAAGGTACTAAATTTACAGAAATTTCCGATCTATTTTTATGCAGCCAGCTGTAGTGCCCGTAGCATCGGTCTTGCTACGCTCAGTTCAGCAGCAGTGCAAATAGCGGCAATGTTTATTGCTTGATCACCCCCGCTTTGCTTATTCGGACAAATTAGCAAAGAAATGCCGCCTGTTGTTGCGTTTATCAAAAAAGCAACGTTTCTCCTTATTACCAAAAACTTTGCCATATGCCTGTAACAAAATCGCTGCTCCTATGCCTGCTGGCATTAGCGGCCACGCTGCAATTAAGAGCCCAGACAAAAATATGGATCACCGGGGGCGTCAATTTTTCCGGTGCCAAAATAAAAAACATCTATTCCCCCGGGGCCACCTCCCAATCCCAAAAAACCGGCTTCCACTTAGGAACGTTTGCTGCTATTCCTGTCGGAACACACTTTAGTTTAGAGCCCGTACTAGAGTATATTACCAAAGGATATCGCTACACTACTGCTGTGCCTGTGCCCGGTTCGGTTGCATCTGCTCCGGTGGAATATGTAACCCAACAGGACATGAAGCCTGCTTTTCTTCAGTTGCCGCTTCATTTTGTATATAAGCCCCGCATCGGGCAAAATGCTTTGCTTATTGGGGCTGGGCCTTATTTTGCCTATGGCACCGGGGGAAAAAGCAAACGCACCTCCTACTATACGGGCGGTCAGCAGGTAGATAAAAGCACCTCCAATTTAAAATTTAAGCACGATTTAGGCGAACAACCCGTCGAGTTTTATCTTCTTAGTTCTGCTACGGCAAATTATTCTTATAGCGAACCC
Source organism: Niabella sp. (assembly GCA_017744795.1). GTDB lineage: Bacteria > Bacteroidota > Bacteroidia > Chitinophagales > Chitinophagaceae > Niabella. The sequence goes on from JAGIAQ010000048.1 coordinate 16,180, forward strand.
GACATTGTTTACAGCCAGCCCCTCGATATCGGCATCAGCGCTTTGTTGGGATTTGAATTGCACGGCCGTTGCAGGATCCAGCTCAACAGCCAGATCGGCTTAAAAAATGTTGCCGCCCCTTATAAGGGCCAGAAAAAACAAGATGTGTTAAAAAACAGGAGTTTTGGCCTATCGCTGGGCTACAGATTTTAGACAGGTGTAAATCTGTTAGGTCTTTGATGACTAACAGGTTTGGAGCCCCTTCGGTATTGCGGCGATCAACTTTTGCGTATAAGCACTTCGCGGATGCTCATAAACTGCATCTGCAGGTCCGCTTTCTTCTATTTTGCCTTTGTTCATCACAAGGATGCGGTCGCTGAAATAGCGCACCACCGCCAGGTCGTGACTGATAAAAATAATGGTAAAGCCAAACTCCTTTTTTAGATCGTTCAGCAGGTTCAATACCTGGGCCTGCACGCTTACATCCAGCGCAGAAACGGACTCATCACAAATAATAAAAGAGGGGTTTACCGCAAGCGCCCGCGCAATTACGATCCGCTGCCGCTGACCGCCACTGAACTCGTGCGGGTAGCGCTCATAGTGCTCCGGCAGCAGCCCTACTTTCAGCAGCAGCTCCTCAACCCGTTTTTTACGTTGCACAGCCGTCCTTTCTATCCCGTGTACCTTTAAAGGTTCTTCTATGGCCTGCCCGATCTTTTCTCTTGGGTTTAAAGAAGAATAAGGATCCTGGAAAACGATCTGCAGCTGCTTTCTTAAAGCACGCAGTTCCTCTTTTTTAAACAGGAGCATATTATTTCCCTGGTACAGGATCCGGCCTGCCGTTGCGGGCATCAGCCGCAGCAGTGCCCGCCCCAGTGTTGTTTTACCACAGCCGCTTTCGCCCACCAGCCCCAGGGTTTCATTTTCAAAAACTTCAAAACTGACACCATTTACTGCCCGGGTATAACTAATGGGTTTACCCAGCCAGTTGTTTTCTTTGGGGAACCACACTTCCAGGTTTTCCACTTTTAATAAAACCCTGTCTGATATAATTTTCTTTTCCGGATACGCCGGGATAGTTTCTTTCGTTGGTTGTTTATCACCTATAAAATCACTCACCACCGGCAAACGGTCACCGCGTTTATGGTTTACAGGCCTGCAGGCTAACAAAGCTTTTGTATATGGATGCTTCGGATATTGAAAAAGTTCTTTCACCGGCCCGGCTTCCATTATCTCCCCTTTATATAATACCACGGCACGGTCTGCTATCTCCGCAACCACGCCCAGATCATGCGTAATAAAAATAACGCCCATGCCGGTTTCTTTTTGCAGTTCCTTAATAAGCTGCAATATTGTTTTTTGCACCGTTACATCCAGCGCAGTTGTGGGCTCATCACAGATCAGCAATTCCGGTTTGCAACACATCGCCATGGCGATCATCACCCGCTGTTTTTGCCCCCCGCTTAATTGATGCGGGTATCGTTGGTATATTCCTACAGGATCCGGCAGTTGCACCCGCTCAAACCATTGAATGGTCTGGGCTTTAGCGGCTTCTTTAGACACCTGGTGATGCGCCCGGATGGCCTCTGCTACCTGGCTGCCGCAGGTGTAAACCGGGTTTAAAGAAGTCATGGGCTCCTGGAAGATCATAGAGATCGCATTGCCTCTTATTTCCTGCAATTGTTCAGGCGTTGCTTTCAAAAGATCGATGGGGGAACCCTTTGCTCCATAATACAGGATCGAACCCTTTACATATTCCGCCGGGGGCGCGGGGATCAGCCGCAGAACTGAAAGCGACGTGACCGATTTACCCGAACCCGACTCTCCTACCAGTGCCACGATCTCCCCATTTTTGACCTGGACAGAAATATCTTTTAAGGCATGATTGGTGCGCTCCTCCGATACAAAATCCACCGAGAGGTGCTGAATATCCAGTAAAACCCGCTGCATTATTGAATTACTTTGATCGTTAACCGCTTTTCCGGGGTTGGATAGTAAGCCATGCACACGGCGCAGTTCTGGCTTTTGTCTTCAGGAACAATTTCAAAATAAAAAGTATCTCCTTGCTTCAGCGTTGAGGGAAAACTACAGGGATTGCTGATCGCAAATGCTTTTTTATAGGTCTTTTTGGTTTGGGGGTTCGTCCAGCTGGCAACTACCAACGCCGGATCAATAGCTCCTTCAATAACGGAAAAGGTATAGTTGGAGCAAAGGCCCGCTACTTCAAAACGCGCTTTATAACGATGTGTAGCATTACTGGATGCCTTTGGCGCACAGGAAGTGATGGCTGCAATAGCAATTACTAAAAGAAGTGAGATACCTGGTCTTTTTTTCATTTGTTTGATTTTTGGTTAAAGGATCTGGTGCTACGATGATGAGATTTTTCCTCATCCCGCTTCGCGGGATTTGTCAAAATGACGGAATCTTTGAATGTTTCTTTATGATTGAACGCTGCGTCAATTCAATCCTTTATGTCTGCTTAAAACCGCAGATGCCGCACGGTTTGACCGTTATTGATCAATTGTTTTAACGAATCAATCCCGATCTTAATATGATTTTCAACATATTTGGCGGTCACTTTTTTATCGCTCTCTGCTGTTTTTACGCCGTCCGGTATCATGGGCTGATCACTGACCAACAGCAAAGCGCCGGTGGGGATCTTATTATAAAACCCTACAGTAAATATAGTGGCCGTTTCCATATCAACTGCGTAAGCTCTTATTTTTTGGAGGTAGGTTTTAAATTCTTCATCATGCTCCCAAACCCTGCGGTTGGTGGTATAAACGGTGCCGGTCCAGTAATCCGTCTTCGATTCACGGATCGTGGTACTTACTGCTTTTTGCAAGGCAAAGGCCGGCAGCGCGGGTACTTCCTTCGGAAAATAATCATCGGAGGTTCCTTCTCCCCGTATGGCCGCTATGGGTAAAATAAGATCGCCTACATTGTTTCGTTTTTTCAGGCCGCCGCATTTTCCTAGGAACAATACCGCTTTGGGCGCAATTGCCGTAAGCAGGTCCATGATCGTGGCCGCGGTAGGACTGCCCATTCCAAAATTAATAATAGTTATATCGCCGGCAGTGGCGCATTGCATCGGTTTATCTTTTCCTACTACTGGTACATTATTCCATTCTGCAAACAGGTTTACATAATTGCTGAAATTGGTCAGCAGAATATATTCTCCAAAATTTTTCAGGCTCTCGCCAGTATACCTGGGCAGCCAGTTCTTTACAATTTCCTCTTTTGTTTTCATCTGCACATTAAATTAATTATCTCCTTTGTTAAAATAAATATAGTTTTTTACATACCCAGCGGAAAAAATCCCGGGCCGACTAAAAGTATTTTTGGTCCAACCAAACAGCGAATGATCAACCATTAAGGATTAAGATATTCATTAAGTTGTTTTCTTAATGAGCTTAATCTCTTAATGTTTCAAAAAACTTTTGTTGAGCGGCTTTGTGGTCAGTTCCGCTTTATGATTTTCACTATAAAATAAGTTCAACATTTTACGTTCTCATAGCTAAATTAACCTTTATTTTTGGTTCTATGATTCCTGTCCGATACCCCCCGCCTGATTTTCGAATTGAGACCCGAAACGGACAGCCCTGTATCTTTGACCCGCTCAGGAGAAAATGGCTGGTGCTGCAGGATGAGGAATGGATCCGCCAGAATTTTATCCAATACCTGCTGAAAGAAATGCGCTACCCCAAGGATCTTATAGCCCTTGAAAAAGAAATAAAACTGGGGCCGCTCAAAAAACGCTTCGACATTCTTGTCTTTGATCCGCACCATCAGCCCTGGATGCTGATCGAATGCAAAGCGCCGCAGGTGCCTTTAAGCGATGCAGTATTTAGCCAGGTGCTGCGCTACCACATCACTTTACCGGCCTCCTATTTGGTAATCACCAACGGCAATGCAACCATGGGATGGAAAAAAGAAAACAATCAACTAAAGGAAATGGACCGCTTACCTGAATTTTTCGCTAACCACTAATTCTTTTGTTCCATGAGCATAGGAATAAAAACCTTCTCCTGATTTAACGCCCAGCTTTCCGGAAGCAACCATATTTACCAGCAAAGGGCAGGGCGCATACTTTGGATTGCCAAACCCATTGTGCAACACCGTAAGGATTGACAAACATACATCCAGTCCTATAAAATCAGCCAGCTGCAAGGGGCCCATTGGATGCGCCATTCCCAGCTTCATAATAGTGTCGATGGCATCCACTTTTGCAACGCCTTCATATAAACTATAGATCGCCTCATTAATCATTGGCATCAGGATACGATTGGCTACAAAACCAGGATAGTCGTTGGCGAGCGCCGGCACTTTGCCCAACTTTTTACTTAAAGCCACTATCCTTTCTGTAACGGATGCTGTGGTAGTATAGCCATTAATAATTTCCACCAGTTGCATTACCGGTACGGGGTTCATAAAGTGCATTCCTATTACCTGTTCCGGTCGTTTGGTAACAGATGCAATTTTTGTAATGGATATAGATGAGGTGTTGGTTGCCAGGATGCATCCCTGCGGAGCTGCAGCATCTATTTTTTTAAAAAGCTCCAGTTTTACGGATTCGTTTTCAGTAGCGGCTTCCACAACCAGATCGGCGGTGGCAACGCCTGTTTCAATAGAAGTTGCTGTTGTAATGTTCCGTAGGGCATCGTCTTTCTGCTGAGGGGTTATGAGGGCTTTCGCCACCTGCCGGTCCAGGTTTTTTTCAATTGTTTTTATGGCCCGCTCCAGCTGTGCTGCGGCAACATCAACCAACACCACTGCATGCCCGTTTTGAGCAAATACATGAGCAATACCATTACCCATTGTTCCGGCACCGATTACAGATACGTTTTTGATCATAAAAAAGATTCAGGTAAGACAAACCTACATGATTTTTTTTTACCGCGTACGAAAGGCCACTATTCAGGGTCACCCCATAAATTCAGGAACTGCCGCGAATGCACGAATGAATGTATTTTCAAAGAAAATAAACACAAATGTTATGCGCCAAAGGCGCATATGGGTGCATTCGTGGCATTCGACAGTAATATCACAAGCATTAAAAAATTAACAACCGGACAACCAGGTCATTTTTATGTATTCACCCCCGGGCCGCTATCCGGGTGTAAACCGATGCTCAAAAGGTCTTTAAATTTATGTAGGTTTGCGGAATGTATTTCCCGCAGAGGGTCGTTGAGGCTCAATCTGCACAAATAACAGATAAAACAACCCCGACAAAAAACAATATGCAAAGGCAAAACAAGCTTCTTCCGCTACTAATACTTTTGGCAGTTGTTGCTTTTATTTATTATCGATACGCAGGCAACAACAAGAACGCTGTTCCGCCACCGGCGATAACACAAACCACACAGGAAAGGCATCCGGCTGTTGCACCGGACCAAAACGGCCAATCAATTGAAGCCCTTACAAAAGAAGCCGTAGTGGTGCCCTATGTAAAACAAACCGGGCATTTGCCGGATTACTATATTACAAAAAGAGAAGCGCGCAGCAGGGGTTGGGAACCATCAGCAGGAAACTTGTGTAACGTGCTGCCCGGGCGGGCTATTGGCGGCGATAATTTCTCTAACCGGGAGCGGGCATTGCCGGAAAAAGAAGGCCGTCGGTGGTTTGAAGCGGATATCAATTTCAGCTGCGGAAGACGCAATTCAGACCGGCTGTTATTCTCCAGCGACCACCTTGTTTTTGTAACAAAAGACCATTATCAAACCTTCCAGGAAAAATAAAATTGTATGAAAGAAGTATCGTTCGATTTTGACCGCATTGGCACTGAAGCAGATTTTTACAAAGTAGCAGCTCAATCGTTAACCCTGCCGGAATATTTCGGCAATAATCTGGATGCCTTATGGGACGTTCTTACAGGCGCTATTGCCCTGCCTGTTTCAATCCGGTTTATAAATCTGACGCTGGGACAGCTGGATAAATTCGGGGATATCATCCAGGTTTTTGAAGATGCACAGGACGAACTGGGCGATGATTTTAGTTTTGAATATTATCTGAAGAAGCTGTAAGCAACGGCGCTTTACTATTTACTATTCACCTTTGCCTATTCACATTTCACTAGTTGTTATTCTTAAAATCTCCGCGCTTCCATGCCTTGATAAATTCGGACCAGGCGGCCGGGTTAAAGATATTCATAGGCGGCAGCTGCCCCTGGTAGCGTGCTTTCTGTGAGATCATATTCAGCTGCTGGTTGGTTGCTTCCCGCCCGTCAAACGGCGTTCGGCGCACCAGTTTTCGCTGCATTTCTTTGGTATTATTTTTCCGGAGGATCTCCATTTCATCCTCCGCCACTTTTACATTTACAAAATCGCGCGCAAACTGCTCGGGGGTAGGCCGGGGTTTTATAATTACGGCCGGCAGGTAGCTAGTATCCGCCGTCAGCAAAACCACCATATTATATTGGTTGCCCTGGAGGTCTTTTGGGATCTGCTTTACAAGTGGCTTGTAACTTACGTGGGAGAACTCGATCACATCTCCTTTTAAGGCCGCTATCGAAAAAACACCGTCGCCATTGCTGATCGTACCCCTGTCGGTTCCCTTCACGGTTACGCTCACAGATGGAATACCGTACAAACTATCAGAGGTCATGATGATACCAAATAACTGGATCACAGAATCGCGGGCTTTCTCAAACTGGGCGTGTGCAGTTGATGGCAGTAGAAAAATAGCTATAATAAAAACGACAACAAGTTTTTTCACAATTCAAAAATAAGCAGCTGAATGTTAATAAAGACAACAAAATGCCCGTCCGTATGTTTAACTTTGGGGTTTGTATTGAATTTAACATAAGCTTTAGCAAATAAATGACAAAAGAATTAGTTTTAAAGGCGTTAGCCAGTGTGTTTATTCCGGGATCAAACAAGGACATTGTGGCATTGGATATGATCCGGGATCTGGTAATTGAAAAATATTATATTTCGTTCAATATTCAGCTCCCCTCCGATAATCCCCAGATCAGGGATAAAGTGAAAGAGGATTGTTTGCACGCGATCAAATCGCAGGTAAATGAAAAAGCCATTGTAAAAGTAGGGTTTGGGCCTGCAACAATAAAAGCGCAAAGCGAGGTTGCCGCTGCACCCAGGGCCTTGCCGGGAGTAAAGCATGTGATCGCTGTGGTAAGTGGAAAAGGGGGTGTTGGGAAAAGCACCGTGGCCGCTAATCTGGCACTGGCATTGGCCCAGACCGGCGCAACAGTTGGACTGATGGATGCCGACATCTATGGACCCAGTGTGCCCATTATGTTTGGCGTTAGAGGCGAGCGGCCCATGATGCGTGATGTAAACGGCAAAGGAATGATCGTTCCGCTGGAACGTTTCGGAATAAAATTATTAAGCATCGGATTGCTGGTTGATGAAAGCAAGGCTGTGGTATGGCGGGGCCCGATGGCCAGCAGCGCCATTAAACAATTTGTTACCGATGTGGACTGGGGCAATTTGGATTACCTGATCGTTGATATGCCGCCCGGCACCGGTGATATACATTTAACATTGATGCAGATCGCCAACGTAAGCGGGGTGGTGATCGTAAGTACCCCGCAGGATGTAGCGCTGGCCGATGCAAAAAAAGGCATTGCCATGTTTGGCCAGGCGCAGCTCAATGCGCCGATCATTGGCCTGGTGGAAAACATGAGTTATTTTACTCCGGAAGAATTACCAGACAATAAGTATTACATTTTTGGAAAAGAAGGCGGCCGGCGACTGGCGAGCGAATACGACCTCCCATTCCTGGGAGAGATCCCATTGGTTCAAGGCATCCGCGAAGGCGGCGACCAGGGCATTCCGGTAATGATGAGCGACGATGAGATTACTAAAGCGGCGTTTAAAGCCTTTGCCAGACAGGTGGTGCATTTTGCAGAAAAGAGGTAATATGCAATTTGTTTTTTGAATTATCAGCACCTATTGTTTTTGAAGATTTTGCGCTTAAGGTTTTGTTTATGAAAACAAAATCTTTGTCGTCTGTTTTCTTGAAATTTCTCATTGCAGTTGTTTAAACTTTTTATTGAAACAATGTTAAACTCAGCTTTCCCGCTAATTTTAGGCAGATCTAATACACCGCAGATTGATTTTCTGCGAAAATCTGCGCAAAACAATCGGCGTAAATCTGCGGGAAATGTAAAAAATCCGAAAGTCCAAACAACTTTATTGCCCCAGGCTTATATTAAGGTTTGCCAGTTCCACCTGAAATTTCACCTTTGCCTTTAACGCGGTAAATACGCGCAGCAGCGTGTCCATGGTTACATTGCCCGCATTATTTTCGAGCCGTGAAATCTGCGCTTTTTGGACCCCGATCAGTTTTCCTAATTCTTCCTGTGTCAGGTTACGCTCCTGCCGGGTTTGCTTAATGGCTTTACCGATCAGATCCATCTGCAATTCATACTCAAACCGGTCACGGTTGGGGGTTCCGATTTTCCCGATAAACTCGTCCTGTATTTCCGCTAATGTATATGTTTTCATCTCTTTTGATCCTTTATTTTTTCTTCAAAATATTTCGCCTTGATTTGAATAGCTTTTCAAATTTCTTGTTTTGGAACATCACTTCGTTTTTTTATAAACCCATGAGTTGATATTCCCAAATATCATCCGTCAGTTTTTTAAAAAGTTCAGGATCTCTTTTTTTCTGTGCTTTACGAATATTATAAATTATTTTTTCGTAATGCTTTTTGTCCAGGCTCTTCAAAAACAAACGAACTTCTTCTAAAAGTACAATTTCAAAAAGTGTTTCCATGTTAAAGGTTAAGCAATGCGAAGGTAGGAAAAGTTTCATTAAAAAGAAACTTTTGATTAACTCATTGGCGAGGAATCAAGAAATAGGGGCAGGATATTGAACGCTTGAAGCTTTATCTGCTGCGCTATTTATGCAGAATGTTTTTATTAGTATGAATTTCGACCTTTTTGTTTCCACCTTATTGTGTATGCAATTACGTTAATACAGATTACAAGTATGACCAAAAAGATTTGAAAGCTATATGTAACATTTTCCTGATAAATAACCGGCACAAGATACCTGGTAATAAAATCTTCTTTATAAGTAGATAATCCGGCGTGTTGCCCAAAATAATTTTCAAGCCTTGTAAGAGGGCATACCACACCAGGTGATAGTTCCGCATATATAGCCCAAGCAAGTGCTCCCAAATGTACTATTCTAACCCAGCGATTTTTATGTGCAAAAAAACCGCCTACAATAACAAACAGAATGAATAACAGATGAAAAACTACTGTGAACTGAGTTAAGAACAGATACATGTATTTACTCATCCGAAAAGTTTTTACATATTCTAAAAACAATCCGTTTTGCACCGTCGGGCCGCGAAAGTGTCAATGATTTCGAATCTTTAAAATGCTTTTATACTTAAAGCCCCAGCACATCCTTCATCGTAAACACACCCTTTTTGTCTTTAATATACTCAGCAGCCAACACGGCTCCCAGTGCAAATCCTTTACGGTTATGCGCGGTATGCGTTATGGAGATATCGTCGATCTCTGAAGAGTAAGTTGTGGTATGGGTTCCCGGCACAGTGCCGATCCTTTTACTGATGATCAGCAATTCGTCTTCCGCGGGCAGCACATCATTCACCCATTTTTTCTTTTCGGGATACACTTCCTGCACCTGCTCTGCCAATGTAATAGCCGTTCCGCTAGGCGCGTCCCGCTTTTCTGTATGATGAATTTCTTCAAGGCTTACTTTATAATCGGGGTGCGGGTGCATTAATGAAGCCAGTTTTTTATTGAGCTCAAAAAACAGGTTCACACCAATACTGAAATTGCTTGCATATAAAAAGCTCCCGTTGTGCGCTTTAATTTCCTGTTGCAGTTCCGGCATACGCTCCAGCCATCCGGTGGAACCGCTTACAACAGGCACACCAAAACGGATCAGTTTCATTAAATTATCAAACGCCGTGTGCGGACCGGTAAATTCAATGGCCACATCCGCTTTTTTTATATAGTCGGCAGTAAATTCATCCGTATTGTGGGCGTCGATCTTTAACACGATTTCATGCCCGCGTTCTAAAGCGATCGCTTCAATTGCTTTGCCCATTTTTCCATATCCGATCAATGCGATCTTCATAATCTTATTATATTATTTATGATATATACAAATCAAAAACCATACAGCCGGGAAATCGAAAAGACGGGAAGGATATACATTTAATTACCTCTGATTTACCGCCTTGCCGCCTTACCGGCAAAACACCTTTTATCCTTCAAGAGCTGTGTGCTTAATAACAACTTACTTAAACTGCAAAGCCACCGCAAAACCCATGCGGGTATTAATATCCGGCGTTGGCGGACTTAATTTTAATGCCAGTTTTGGCGAAATATCAAAAGTGCTCAAATGCGCATCCACCGTAGCATCCACTACGTTTAACGCCCAGGCAATAACAAAAAATACGGCAGAATAATCAACATTGCGCCGGTATTGATCCCGGTTATTGCGCATTACGTTGATACTGGAATTAACATCGGTTCCTTCAAAAAACACTTTCCGTATCTGGCTATTTAAACTGCCATAGCCGGTACTATCTTTGTTTTGAATGATATTATATCCAACATCAACCCCCTTCCGGAAGCGTTTATACCAAACAAGGTTATCGGCAAAAAAACCGGCCGTAATACCCAGCCCGGCATATACGATCGGCACCTTCCAGATCCTGCGATTGTACACCTGACCCCAACCCGGCAAAACTGCCGAACGAAAGGATGCCTTTGCGGGATTACGATAACGCGGATCTTTTACAGAAACCGTATCCACATAAGTATCCTTCTTGAGCTTTACCCTGGTTTTTTGTTTCGGAATACTGTCTTTTGTTGCGGGGGTTTTATGCAATACAGCAGTGGAGTCAGTTGTTTGCGCCGCAAGACCCAAACCCAGCCCCACAAAGAAAAAAAGCAGTAGTACTATCTTGTTCAGCAATTGCATCCTGCAAATAAAGCATTAATTAATCTACGGTTACGTTAAAGTTGTGCAGCAACTTATTCATCTCCTCAACCGAATAATAATCAAAAGTGATCTGCCCACTGCCATTAGTACTGTGTTTGAGCTTTACACGGGTTTCAAACTGGGAAGCCAGTTTATCTTCAACCCGCTGAAAAGAAGCTGAAAGTCCGCCCCGGGTAACCGGTTTTTTAGCAGTACCCGCCTGTTTGTACAAGTTGCGCACCAGGGCTTCAGTCTGCCGCACTGAAAGTCCTTTGTCTTTTATTTCTCGAAAAATGAATAATTGTTTTTCAACCGTATCTACGTTAATGATAGCGCGGGCATGCCCCATCGATAGTTCGCCACTGCGCACCGCCAGCTGAATATCGGGCGGCAGTTTTAATAAACGGATAAAATTGGCCACAGTGCTCCGGTCCTTACCCATGCGCTCCGCCACCTGGTCCTGGGAGTAATCCAGCTCGTCCATCATGCGTTTATAACTCAACGCTACTTCCACTGCATTCAGATCTTCCCGCTGCAGGTTCTCCAGCAATGCCAGTTCCAGCAATTGCGCATCATTGGCCTGCCGTACATAAGCGGGCACATCTGCCAATCCGGCCATTTTGGAAGCCCTTAACCGGCGCTCCCCGGCAATGAGCCGGTATTTGCCGGTTGCCATTTTGGAAACCGTCAGGGGCTGAATAATGTCGTGGAGCTTTATAGATTCAGACAATTCTTTCAATGCCTGTTCATCAAAATCGCGCCGGGGCTGCTTGGGGTTTACCTCAATATCCGTTAGCGGGATCCTTAAAATATTCGTTGCCGTTTCTACGACGGTTTTTTTCAGCTGTTCACCTGCGGGAGTGCTGCTTTTCAGCTCTGCATCGATACTTCCCAGCAGGGAGCGGATCCCCTTGCCTAGTGCATCTTTATTGGGTTTAACTGTAGCCATATCTTGTTTAAGGTTCAAGGTTCAAGGCTTAACGTTCAAGGTTGTGGTTTTAACCTTGAACGTTGAACTTTGAACAGTACTTCTATTCAATAATTTTATCTTCGTTAGCGATCTTTGTCATATCATTCTTCTGCAAAATTTCTTTTGCCAGATTCAGATAGTTCAATGCGCCCTTGCTGGCCGCATCGTAAAGGATGGCCGGTTTGCCAAAGCTGGGGGCTTCGCTCAGTTTGGAATTGCGATGAATAATGGTGTCAAACACTTTATCTTCAAAATGACGGCGTACTTCGCTCACCACCTGGTTACAGAGACGCAGGCGGCTGTCGTACATCGTCATCAAAATACCTTCAATAACCAATTCCGTATTGAGACGGCTTTGTACAATCTTGATCGTATTCAAAAGCTTGCCCAATCCCTCCAGGGCAAAAAATTCGCACTGCACGGGCACTACCACAGAATCAGCCGCAGTAAGGGCATTTACCGTGATCAACCCCAGAGAGGGTGAGCAGTCGATAACAATAAAATCATATTCATCCCGCACTGCCGCCAGGATGCCCTTTAAAACTGCTTCCCGGTTTGGATAATTGATCATTTCGATCTCGGCGCCCACCAGGTCAATATGAGAAGGGATCAGGTCCAGGTTAGGGATCTCACTTTTTAGCGTTACCTCTTTTGCCGGCGCCTGGTTCGCCATACAGTCATAGAGACTGTGCGTTATATTCTGCAACTCAAATCCAACACCGGTGGTGCTGTTTGCCTGCGGATCCGCGTCCACCAGCAGGGTCCTATATTCCAGCACAGCAAAACTCGCAGCCAGGTTAATAGCCGTCGTTGTTTTGCCCACACCACCTTTCTGATTTGCTACTCCGATTACTTTTGCCATAGTTCTATTGATTCTGTATCCAAATGAGTGCTAAATATCCCAATTAAGCAAATGTAAAGTATTT
>JAGIAQ010000049.1:0-3076 GCA_017744795.1 Niabella sp.
GAATTGCAGGAGCAAAAAGACTGGTTGAATGAATATCTTTCAAAACCAAAATCAAAACGCCGGGCAATGTTTTATGAGCGGAAACTCACGTGGTTCGGCATCCCTATCAAATAGCCCTATTTTTTTGCATAAGGAAATTTCTTTGAGAGATTGCGCATCAGGGCGTCTACTAATTTCGTTGAAGAGGACCCCATCGTTCCGTTTGCCTGGTAATTGTATTTCCAGATCAGATCGCCGGAGCTACCGTCTTTAACGCTCACGGTTGTTTCCACCTGGTTGGTGCTGCCATAAAAACCTATTGCAAATGCAGCGGCCAGGGCTACGCCGTCAGACATAGGTTTATCGGAGCGCAATTTGGTTTCGAGAAGCGCATCCACCCCTAAAATTTTAGCCAACTGGTCTGATTGGGTAGTACTTAAAGCTTCGTAATCAATCCCGGCATTTTTCAACAACGCATTGGTTTCCGTAATATCCTGGATCTTTACATTATAATTTAATTTTTGAGAACGTTTCAAAAACCAGGTGTACATTTTGTCCTGGACGTCGTACCCGGTGCTTTTTTCCAGGTCTTTTAATTGTTCGGCAGACATCTTCTTCATTTCATTCGGGCGCAATCGCATAGAAACTGCTGCCGGAAGTAAGGCTACGGTTTTATGTGTTTCTACTTTCGTGTTAAACTCCGTGGCTTTGTAAATGGAGGGTCCGCAGGAAACCAGGCATAACATGGCAAGGGTCATAAACAGCATCGTTTTTTTCATAATCAGTTTTTTAGTAGGCGCAATATATGCCTAAATTTTCGATTTATCGTAATATTAGCGGGAGGTAAAATATAAAATAAGGAATTAGAAATGAAGAAGGAGTACCCGTTGCAGTTCCAATACGATTTCACGCCATCCCGATAGCCATCGGGACGGCGGAGCAACGACGCGGCGAATGTCATCGTAGCATTGAGCCTGACGGAGCACATCTGCCATAACACTCTCAGTAAAAAAGAATCTCAATTGCAGCTAGTAGTGCTGCAGCCGAAGGGAGTGACACAAGGATGCTGATAGTAATACCGAAGCTGGCAACATAATTACAATGCAGCTACCTTTTATATTTCACATTCCTTATTTTTTATTTTATATTCGGCTCAAATGCTGCCGTTAAGGCGCCACCGCGTCGGCCGGAGCGACAAGAATGATTACGCAATGCTAGGGTACTTTATCGAACGCGACCACCGTAGCCACCGCCTGACCCGCATTTGCCGTAGCTTTAAAATACATGCGACCATCAGCTGCACTGTTGTAAGTAGCGCCGGGAGCGAGTATGGACCGTACTGCATCGGACACTTTGCCCGCATAGGTAGATTGGGTACTGTTATTAATGGCGTTATTGAAGTCGTTATAATTTAGTTCTTTCTTGCTGGCGACTATGGCGATCTGGTCCTTTGTGCCTACATTATCTGCCTCCATGGACTGATCCTTAGGAAACAGGCGATACCCTGTGATACCGCAGTAGGGCGAGTGCTTGGAAACCGTTTGACCGGGTTTTAAATATGGGAATAATACATAGCTGCTGCCATTGGTATCTTCCCCGAAAATATAAATATAGCATTCCGTGGTATTTTTTACTTCCATTTTAAAACGTGTGCCCACTTTGATAGGTGTCACTGTCTGAAAAGCGTTGTTGCCTGCCGCTCTCAGTTTTATATATTGCCTGGATGCATTATCAACCAAACCGATATAACATTCCAGCGGCATTGCAGCTACATTTGCGGCTTTAGGCAGGGGATCAATTCCGTAGGCTTCGCGCACGTATTGTTGAAAATCGCCATAGCGCACCCAGGCCACGCCGTTGTTGCCCCATTTGGGTGTCCAGCTGTTCAGTATCTGGAACGCGCCGCCGTACTTACGATCGTCGTAACCAATCACACACATGGCGTGACCGCCCATACCCATCTGCGCCTGATCCATTCCCTGAGGCCGCCACAGGTCCTGTCCCATCATACTCTGCATAAAGCTTTGGCCTACCAACATGCCGATCACCACCGGTGCATCTTTTGCCAGATGCTCTTTGATCGCCCGTATGCTGATCTGGTTTAAATTATCGCCATCGGTTAAACGGGTAAAACCGTGGATCACATTTTGCCGGCCCTCCTGGATGGCCGAGCTGCCCGGTGTGCGGTTGCAGTCCTGATCATCATAAGGATAATCGCGCAAGGGCACGCCCCCGTTGGCTTTCATAGCTTCCATAGCCCGCTGTACATAAGAACCCTGGCAATCACTCCCCAACCGGATCTGGTTATACAAATAAGAGGGACTAAATGCAATGGTATTCGGGTCTTTGCCTGTAGCCGCTGCTGTTAAAATGGTTTGGGCTGCGTAGGCACTGCTCCAGGCCACACAACTTCCCTGGTGGCCCTGGTCGCCGGCAGTGGGTGCAAAGCGCAACAGGGAAACGGATTCGGGTAAAGGATTTTTAGTTGCATTGTTATCGAGCCCTTCATAAATTTTTGCCTTATCAAATTCCGAAGGGCTATAACTGTATCCACTCTGAGAGAATAATTGTTTAGCAGCATCCGACACACCACCGCCGATGTTTCCGCAACCGCCACGCCCTCCTAAAAAATAAGCCGCCGCCGCAATGACCACCAGAACGATGATCCCCTTTCCCCTGAAAAGCATCAGCAATAAAGGCAAAAGACCAAACAGGCCACCACCGCCGCCGTCGCCGGGGCCTGATCCTCCTCCTGAATCATCATTAAAATCATCACCTCCGTTATTAGGATCGTCTGTCATTCTGATAGGCATAAGCTAAATTTTGTATAAAAATAATGCGGAGGAAGGAAAGAGAATGGAATGTTTGAAAAAATGTTTTGAACGCAGGCTCCCGGTTGCAGGTTACAGGTTTCTGGTTTCTGGTCTCACGTTTATCGTTTGGCGGCGACCGACCACCGTCGGATGCCGAATGCAGCATTCCGCATTAAGTATTTTGCGTTCTGCATTTAGCGTTCCGCATTCAGCTTCACTTGTCCCCCGGATTTCACTGCTTTATAAATAGCTTCAATAAGCACCAGGTCTTTAAGCGCCTCTTC
>JAGIAQ010000049.1:3086-6601 GCA_017744795.1 Niabella sp.
AACAGGTACTATTGGTTTTTTATTATCGAGTAAGATGGCTGCCATTTCGTCCATCTGGATGGTTTGCTGCGGCAAGTCGTTTTTAATATCCAGAGGACCTTTATTTGTTTTTCCCCGGATCGGGCCATAGCCAGCGGCGGGTTGCAATTCGGCAAAACCTTTATCGCCGTTTAGAAAGAACCGGTCCAGATTATTCATGTTATAGGTAGAAAGACAGGAGGCCTCAGCTCCGCTCGGAAAACCGAGTTGGAAGGTGATCGTTTCATCGACCCCCTCCTTAAACTTTACCGGATCGGTTTTGGTTTCCTGTGCGGTCACCCATACCGGTTCTTCACCCACCATATACCGGCAGCCGTTTAACGCGTAAATACCAATATCCATTAACGAACCGCCACCCGCCAGTTCCTTATTCAAGCGCCACTGCGTGGGATCGCCGATCCTGAAACCGCAAAGTCCCTGGAAAAAACGGATGGTGCCCAACTCGCCGGCACTGCGCATGCGTACCACTTCGAGGGTCAGCGGCTCAAAGTGCATCCGGTAGCCCACCAGCAGCTGTTTGCCGGCTTTTTTACTGGCATCGATCATTTCCCTTCCTTCTTTTGCGTTTATCGCCATCGGTTTTTCGCAGATCACATGCTTGCCCGCTTTTGCACTGCGAATTACATGGTCATGGTGCAGGGCGTTCGGCGTGATCACATACACCACATCGATATCAGGGTTGTTTTTTATGGCATCAAAATTCTGATAGTTATAGCGGTTTTTCTCCGGAACATTATATTTTGCTCCCCATTGTTTTAATTTTTCAGGAGTACCGCTGATAAGCCCTGTAATCTTTACCCGCTTGCATTGCTGGATGGCCTCGGCCACACGCGATGCATATCCGCCCAACCCCAATAAAGCAACTTTAAGAACTGCATCATTATTAAAGAAAGGCAGGCCTGAAGGCTGCTTCCAGTTCCCTAATGTATAGCCCCCCAAAGTAGATAAGCTGATATTCCGGATAAAACGACGACGTGTGCTCATGGCGAAGAATTTTGCAGATGGCTAAACAAAGAAGTTACCAAAAACCATTAAGGGATTAAGAATATTAAGTAATTTTCCTGCATCCCCTTAATTTCTTTATTGGCGCAATAAGGCTCACAGACAAACAAAGAAATCATGTATCGATTCGTATCGTTCAGGCAATAACAGCCTCTTTTACTAATTTCAGCGCTTTTTTTAATTGCTCGGCCTGGGTAAGATTAGTGTTATCCAGCACTACGGCGTCTTTTGCCTGTCGTAGCGGGCTTATTTCCCGGTTAGCATCAATATAATCGCGCATCTGGATATTTTCTGCCACTTCTTCAACAGAAATATTCGGATTTTTTTCTACCAGTTCTTTAAACCGCCGCTCCACCCGCACCGCATTGTCGGCCGTCATAAATATTTTTAATTCTGCCCGGGGAAAAACAACCGTTCCAATATCGCGGCCATCCATTACGATCCCTTTTTTCTTCCCCATCTTTTGCTGCTGTTCCACGGCAAAGGTGCGCACGTCTTTTATGGCTGCAATTTCGCTTACTTTTTCAGCTACGATCAGATCTCGGATCAGGTATTCCACATTTTCGTCGTTCAGGTAAATTTCGATTTCCCCGGTATTTTCATTTGGCTGGAAATCCAGTTCTATATCTTCCAAAGCAACTGGTATCAGCGTTTCATTGGTCCAATCGATATGTTCTCTCAGAAAATATAAGGTTATAGCCCGGTACATAGCGCCGCTATCCACATAAATATACCCCAGTTCTTTAGCCAGCGCCCGGGCCAGCGTGCTCTTTCCGCAGCTGGACCAGCCATCTATTGCAACAATGATCTTTTTTTTCATAATTTCATTAATCATCGCAACTTCCGTATTGATCGGGGTTAATTTGAAAGCAAGATACAATTTTTTATTAAGGGAAAATTGTTGCTTTCCCAATAAATTTGCAACCTTTGCTTTATTAAAGTTTATTTTGTATATTCAATCAAACCTTGAAACTATGTACCTCAAACGGATTTCATTCTCTTTCCTATCTTTTGTTTTCCTGTTCCTGGTTTCCTGTAACGGTGGCAAAGACAAAGCAGCGCCCCCTGTTTCCAATGTGGATTCAGCTGATACCAGCGGAACTGTGGCTGTAAGAGAATTACCGCACGTAAAAATCGAGCCCGTTGAGTATGAAGATGGCATTAAAACCTTTAACAGCATTGCCGCTTTTGATACGGCCAACCCTGGCAAAAAACCTATTGTGCTCATCATTCCTGAATGGTGGGGCGTTACCGAGTATGTGAAAAGCCGGGCTAAACAAGTAGCCGAGCTGGGGTATCTGGCGGTAGTGGTGGATATGTATGGAAACGGCAAAACTTTTGAAGACCCCAAAGGTGCGGGCGCGGAAGCTACCAAATACTACAAAAACCCGCAACTGGCCCAGGAGCGTTTTGATAATGCCATGGCAATAGCGAAGACCTTCAAAGAGGCGGATACCACAAAAATTGCCGTGATCGGGTATTGCTTTGGCGGCTCCATGGCGTTGAATATGGCACGCCTCGGCGAAAATATTAACGGAGTAGTTAGTTTTCACGGAGACCTGGCCAATTATGGTATTACTGCCCGTAAGGGAGGTATTCACCCGTCAATCCTGGTATTGAATGGCGATGCCGACTCATTTGTTCCGGTGGGTGTGGTTAATGATTTCAAAAAAGAAATGGAAACTGCCAACGCGAATATGCAGTTTATTGGATACCCGAACGCGAAACACGCCTTTACCAACCCGGCCGCAACCGCGATCGGTGAAAAATACAAGCTGGATATCAAATACAACGAGGCCGCGGATAAAGCTTCCTGGGAAGAGATGAAGAAGTTTCTGGCGAAAATTTTCTCGTAGTCAACAGTTATTGGCGCTGGTACTTTGATACTGTGTTTTTGGTTGTTGGTTTATCGTTTGACGTTTAATGTCCGACGTTTCGCATTTTGCGTTCAGCATTGAGCATTATACCTTCAGCATTCCTCCTACCGCAGATACGCTCCCACCACCTTATCGCCCTCAATCTCCACATAGATATGATCCTGCAACGTGGTTGCTAGGGATGTGCCGCGGTAATCCGGGGTGATGGGGAATAGTGTGTGCGTGCGTTCCACTAAAACAAGCGTCTGTATTTTTTTGGGATGAAAATTTAAAAAGGGTTTCAGCGCATATAAAAGCGTTTTACCGCTGTTGGTAACGTCGTCAACAATGACGATGACTTTGCCATCAAAGTTCAGCTCTTTACTAAGTGTTACGGCCTCCGGCTTTTTCTTATCCAGTTTAAGGGTCACCAGTTCTGTTTTAATCGTACTATTCCCTTTCATCCGTTGCTGGATATTTTTAGCCAGCACCACCCCACTTTCTTCGATCCCCACCAGGATCAACTCCTTTTCGTATAAATTATTCTCAATTAATTCCAGTGCCAGGCGCTGCATTTTTTTCTCTACGGCATCGGCATTTAAAATATATTTTTTCACG
>JAGIAQ010000049.1:6611-28584 GCA_017744795.1 Niabella sp.
ATTATTTATTTATAGAAGTTACTTGTAAAGGATGGCGTAAATTAGCACTTTGTAACTGAATGCACATGCAAATTGCTCAACAAATTTTATTTATACTGCTATTTACAGCTGCCGTTGTATTGTTTTCAAAGAAGATAAAGCAGATCCGTCGCAATATTAACCTGGGCAGAGACGAGCTAATTAATAACCATCCCGACCAACGCTGGAGAAATGTACTACTGCTTGCCTTCGGACAAAAAAAGATGTTCCGTAACCCGCTGGTAGGTTTTTTGCACTTTTTTGTATATGCCGGGTTTGTGATTATCAATATTGAAATACTGGAGATCATCCTGGACGGGATAGTGGGCACGCACCGCCTTTTTGCCGGAGTGCTGGGCGGCTTATATGATTTTTTGATCAATTCGTTTGAAGTGCTGGCGCTGCTGGTACTCTCCTTTTGTGCCGTTTTCCTGATCCGGAGGAATATTTTAAAGATCCGCCGTTTCATGAGTAAAGATCTAAACGGCTGGCCCCGAAGCGATGCCAACTATATCCTGATCACGGAGATCCTTTTGATGGCTTTATTCCTGACTATGAATGCCAGCGACACTTTATTACAGGCGCGCGGCGTTGCCCATTATGCGGTGCATCCGACCGGTAACTTTATTATTTCTGAACATTTACAACCTTTGCTAAGCGGATTTTCAGACAACACGCTGGAAGGAATTGAACGCGGCTGCTGGTGGTTGCATATTGCCGGCATTCTGGCTTTTCTCAATTACCTGCCTTATTCCAAGCACCTCCATATTTTGCTGGCCTTTCCCAATGCGTATTATGCACGATTGGAACCCATGGGCGAAATGGAGAATATGCCGTCGGTACAAAATGAAGTGCTCTATGCCATGCAGCCGGAACTGGCGCCCACTGATGCTGCCCCTCCAGCTAAATTTGGCGCTAAAGATGTGATGGACCTGAGCTGGAAAAATTTATTAGATGCCTATAGCTGCACCGAATGTGGCCGCTGCAGCGCCGCCTGTCCGGCTAACAGCACCGGGAAATTATTATCGCCCCGGAAGATCATGATGGACACGCGTGACCGCGTTGCGGAAGTGGGGAAAAATATTGATCAAAACGGAGAATGGAAAGACGATGGCAAAAGCTTATTGCACGATTATATTTCTGTAGAAGAGCTGCGGGCCTGCACCACCTGTAATGCCTGTGTACAGGAATGCCCGGTAAGCATTAACCCTCTGGATATTATTCTGCAGTTGCGACGTTATTTGATAATGGAAGAAAGCAGCGCTCCGCAAGAATGGAATGCTATGTTCAGCAATGTAGAAACTAATTTCGCTCCGTGGAAATTCAGTCCGGACGACCGCGATGCCTGGACGCAGAACGTTTGATGTTACAGGTTACAAGTTTCAGGTCTCAGGTATCAGATTTCAGTCGTCAGTTATCAGTCCGTATGGTTCGGCATTCTGCTATAAACTATGGACTATCGGCCATGAACTATCACAGCATTTTGCATTAAGCGTTCAGCGTTCAGCATGCGGCATTCCCTCCTCCGTTTCGTGCAGCTTCGCCCCAATATCCTTCTTCTTCACAAACATGCGCCAGCACTGGATCAGGGCCGTAATTACAAATACCCCGCCGATAATATAATTCATTAAGGATTGGTTATTCTGAATCTTGCTGGCGATCAGCCGGCCCCCAAAAATAAAAACACAGTTGCCCAGCATGGTTCCGAGGCCAATACCTACAATATATACATTATAATACGCGGCCTGTGGTTTCAACACATTCTTGGTAAACAGCACCGTGCTCCATCCAAACCAAAAAGGGATCTGCACCGGATTGAGCGCGCTCATACTCAATCCCAGAATATAAGACGGCAGATTATTATTGAGAATTACGTTCTTGCTGTGCTGCGGATGCATAGCGACATACAAGCTTGAAACGGCCAGAGCCACAATGATCAGTAAGGTCATCCATTCCAGCATGCGGAATATTTTTTCCTGTTTGCGGACCCAGTCCATCGCCACTAAGGACAGGCGCACGTAGATCATTTCAGCCGTAAGGGCGCCCAAAGAAAACAACAAGGCGTTTTTTACAGATTGGCTGATCGCAATCTGCATAGCCGCAATGTTTAAAGTGCCCAGTGGCAGGCAGCCCAGGAAGCTGATCACCATTCCGGTAATGAATATCCGCACCCATCCTTTAGCAATACTTTCCCTCACTGTTTTTCATTTAGTTTTTACCTGCCAGCATGGGCACAAAAGAGAAATTATCAAATAATTCTTCCTTCATTTTTCCATCGACCTGTTTGGTTAAGCGCATCATCTGCTGCACATTCCCAGTTCCCACGGGGATCACCATCATGCCTCCCGGCTTTA
The DNA here is from genome assembly GCA_017744795.1 of Niabella sp. GTDB lineage: Bacteria > Bacteroidota > Bacteroidia > Chitinophagales > Chitinophagaceae > Niabella. The sequence continues at coordinate 8,984 of JAGIAQ010000049.1, forward strand.
ATTGTTCGATCAGTTTTTGCGGAATTTCCGGCGCTGCGGCCGTGATCAATACCCTATCGAACGGCGCGTAAGTAGGCAGGCCCTGGTAGCCATCGCCATAAAAAAATTTTATAAAAGGAAACTGTTTCAGGTAGGCAAATTCTTTATTTTCCTCAAACAGTTTTTTTTGCCGTTCTATTGTGAATAATTTTACCCCCATTTTAGCCAGCACCACCGCCTGGTAGGCGCTTCCGGTTCCTATTTCCAGCACTTTCATCCCCGGCGTCAGTTCTAATAACTGTGTCTGATAAGCCACAGTGTAGGGTTGCGATATGGTCTGTCCCTCGCCGATCGGGAAAGCCCGGTCTTCGTAAGCGACATCGTCAAACGCAGAGTCCAGAAAAAAATGACGCGGAATCGCATTCATCGTCTCTAGCACCGTTTCATCCGTAATCCCTTTTCCCTTTACTACCTCAACCAGCTTTTTCCTCAATCCCTTGTGCCGGTATGTATCTTCTAACGTCCTTCTCATACCCGGCAAATGTAAACGATTTCTGTTGAGATTTGAGCTGCCAGTACTTAGTTATTAGTTATTAGTTGTTAGTTTTCAGTTATCAGTTTGCGCTCAAACCAGAAACCACCAACCTGAGACCAGTAACCATTCCTTATTTATTATTTTACATTTTTATTTTACATTCCTGTTCTATGTAATTTTACGCCCTGCTGCATCTCTTAATAAACTCTATTTATGAAGCTCCCGGGAATTCATCTCCTTTTTTTAATAGCTATCCTGTTTGTCTGTATGAAAAGTAATGCTCAATCTGTAAGAAATTATGACGCCGACTGGAAAGCCGTGGCAGAAAAAGCTGACAGCGGATTACCTCAATCGGCACTGGAAATTGTAAAAAAGATCTATGCAAAAGCTAAAACCGAGCACCAGGAGGCTCAGTTAATAAAAGCACTGATTTACATGAGTATGCTGCAACAACAGACCAATGAAAACAATGAGCAAAAAAGCATCAGTGCTATAGAAACGGAAATAAAAGGAAGCAACGAAGTGACAACCGCTTTATTGAAAAGTTACCTGGCAGGAATTTATCAGCAATACTTCAACCGGAACCGCTACAAACTTTATGACCGGACTAACACTATCAACTTTGAAAAGACTGATCCCGGCACCTGGACGGCTGATGATTTTACAAAGGAGATCAGCAAGCTGTACCTGGAATCAGTAGCACCGGAAAAATTATTACAGCAAGCAAAATTAGAACCTTATGATGCGCTAATTACAAAGGGAAATATGCGCAACCTGCGCCCCACCCTTTATGATTTGCTGGCGTTCCGTGCATTGGATTATTTTAAAAGTCCGGAACGAACCATAACCCAGCCCGCTTATAAATTTGAGATTGATCAACCGGAAGCCTTTGCTCCCGCTGCAACCTTTGCCAATAGTGTTTTTCAAACCAGGGACAGTCTTTCGCTCAGTTTCAAAGCGCTGCAATTGTATCAAAAACTGATCCGGTTTCATCTGAAAGACAGGAATCCTGAAGCACTTATTGATGCCGATATCAGCAGACTTCAATTCATGTATCAACAATCGGTGAACCCCAACAAAGAGCGTTTCTATTATGCTGCTCTTGAAAAAATTGCTACAAAATACGAGCAGATTTCCGCAGCGGCACAAGCAAAATTTCTGATGGCACAATGGCACTATGAACAAGCAAATCTTCCCGCTAATAAACACAATCCGGACGACAAGCATACTTCCGCCGCAATTGCTATTCTTGAAAAAATCCCAAATGCCAAGAATAACAGTGAAGGGAGCGCCAACGCATGGAATTTGTTGCTGCAAATACAACAGCCTGAGTTCAATTTTCAGCTGGAAAAAGTGAATATCCCCAACCGGCCCTTCCGCCTGTTTGTAAAATATAAAAACGTCCCCGTCGTTCATCTGCGTATCCTTCGGGCAACCAAAGCGCTGAAAGATGCCGTCCGGAACGGGGAAGAAAAATATTGGAAGTTATTTGCGGCAGCCAGCCCAATCAAAGCCTGGGAACAGGCATTACCGGCGGCCAGCGATTGCCGCCAGCACAGTGCAGAGATCAAGGTTGACGGTTTGCCCAGTGGAGAGTATTACATCATCACTTCCCTCAATGAAGATTTTAATTCCGATAAAAACATTCTTGCCTTTCAGTTAACCTATATTTCAAACATAAGCTATGTAAATAACAAAGACGATTTTTTCGTATTGGATCGCAACAGCGGGCAGCCCCTGGCGAATGCCGCAATTACGGTGTGGAACAGGCAGTACAACTACGGAACCCGTAAAAACAACAATACAGAAGTCGCCCATTTTACAACCAATAAGGATGGCTATTTTCAATTTATCCGCAAAGCGGATGAAAATCCCGGGCTCACCACGGGTTATAATTATTTAATCGATATCCGGTATAACGGAGAGCGCTTTTTTATGGACGACAATAATTATGGTTACTATTATTACAATGATTACACCCCTCGCGCGCAGAAGAAAAGCACCAGGATATTCTTCTTTACAGACAGAAGCCTCTATCGACCTGGCCAAACTGTTTATTTTAAAGGTATTGCCGTTCGTTACGATCCGGATAAAAAGAATTCATCTGTTCTTGCAGATTATAAAACAACCGTAACCCTTTATGATGCCAATCAGCAAAAAATAACCGATCTGCCCGTAAGCAGTAATTCTTTCGGATCGTTCAGCAGCAGCTTTCATTTACCGGAAGGCGGGTTAAACGGCAGTTTCAGTATCGGTACTACCGAGGGAAGTACTGCTTTCAGGGTGGAAGAGTATAAGCGCCCTAAATTTTTCGTAGACTTTGAAAAAATGAAAGGCACATATAAATTGAACGACACCATTGCCGTTGTTGGATTTGCAAAAGCCTATGCCGGCAATAATCTTGATGGCGCCTCGGTAAAATACCGCGTAGTGCGACAGGCACGTTTTCCCTATCCCTGGATCTTCAGTCGCTACTGGTGGCCTATGAACCAGCAGCAAATGGAAATAGCACACGGAGCAATCACTACCGATGCCAACGGTACATTCACGATTCACTTCGATGCCCTTCCGGACCGGAGTATTGATCCTAAAATGGAGCCGGTATTTGATTACCGGGTGTATGCGGATGTAACTGACATCAATGGCGAAGTAAGAAGTGGTGAACAAACCCTTTCCATTGGATATAAATCCTTATTGATAAATGCAGACATTCCGCAGCGTATCCAAATCGATACCGAAACCAAGCTGCATATCCGCACCCAGAATATGGCCGGTATAGTTGAACCAGCAACGATCAATGTAACACTCATCAAACTGAAACCCGAACAGCGTTTGCTACGGAAGCGTTATTGGGAGCAGCCCGACCAGTTTATATTGACCAAAGAAGAATACGTCAAAAATTTCCCAAACGATATTTACAAAAACGAGGACCAACCCGCCAGCTGGCCCAAAACGCTGACTGCGTTTACACAAAAAACAACTACCGATTCAAGCGGGATCGTTGTGCTAAGGCAAGCCGTTCCCGAATCGGGCTATTATGCCATTGAAATTACTGCGAAAGACAAAGAGGGAAAAGAAGTAAAGGATATCCGCTATGCGGAGTTCAATGAATCGAAGCAGGAACAATCGGCCTATCCGCAATACCTGTGGACCAATGGCCCTACCCCCATCGAGCCCGGAGAAAAAACAACCATTGGGGTCAGCAGCGCTGCAACCGATGTGTTCCTGGTGCAGGGCCTTACAAAAGATAAAACACAATACACATTTTCTGCACTCAACAATACTACCCGTAATTTCGAATTTGGTGCTAGCGAAGCCGACCGGGGCGGTTATGCGGTGCATTATATGTTTGTGAAAAACAACCGGGTGTACATTAGCGACCACACGATCTACGTGCCATGGACGAATAAAGCGTTAACAATTGAGTATGGCATTTTCCGGGACAAAACACTTCCCGGCTCGGAAGAAAAATGGAGTGTCACCATCAGGGGTTATAAAGGAGAAAAAGTTGCAGCAGAGCTACTCGCCAGCATGTATGATGCTTCACTGGATCAGTTTTATCCTCATCAGTGGAGCATTCCGGGCCTATGGCCTAATCACTACAATTATAACAATTGGAATTCAGGGGAAAATTTTACAGCCATAAGCGCGCGCGCAAATTCAACGCTCCATTTTATTTATAACACTTTTGATAAGCGCTATGATGAGCTGGTCCTCCCCAACCCATTAGACCGGCGGCTAGGCTACTTATATGGCGCTGCTGCTCCTATGGCTTTAGAAGGAAAAGCCGCCGGAATACAAGTAAGAGGCAACGCATCATTGGACGAAGTTGTAGTGGTGGGCTATGGCACTCAAAAAAAGAGGGCGATTACCGGCGCCGTGACTTCCCTGGGGATGGCAGCTCCCGCTCCGGCAATGGATGCAATGGAAGCTAATACGGATATTCCGTCACACACTGCTGCACCAACAGCAATACAGCCACGAAAGAACTTTAATGAAACCGCTTTCTTCCTTCCCGATCTGAAAACAGACAAAGACGGAACGATTCGTTTCTCTTTCACGATACCTGAAGCTCTTACCCGCTGGAAGTTCCAGGCCTTGGCACATACTAAAGAACTGGCATTTGGTTATACTTCAAAGGAGATCGTCACCCAAAAAGAACTGATGGTGCAACCCAATACACCACGCTTTTTGAGAGAAGGCGATAGAATGGAATTCAGCAGCAAAGTGGTTAATCTTTCCTCCAAAGAAATAACGGGCATTGCCATGTTGCAATTATTTGATGCCGCTACCAATGAGCCTATTGATGGTTGGTTTAAAAACGTGATCCCGCAGCAATATTTTACCATCGCCGCAGGCCAGAGTCAGCAAGTACAGTTTCCCATTGAAGTGCCTTATCAATTCAGCAAAGCCATTACCTGGCGCATCACCGCAACGGTTCCAAACGAAAAAGCAAATACCGTTGCATTAAGTGATGGCGAAGAAAATATGTTGCCCGTATTAACCAACCGGATGCTGGTTACCGAATCCCTGCCCCTCTCTATGCGCGGCAATGGTTCTAAAAAATTCAGCTTTGATAAATTATTGAAAAGCGGGCAAAGCGAAACGCTTACCAACCAGTCGCTGACGGTTGAATATACGTCCAACCCGGCATGGTACGCGGTGCAGGCCCTGCCGTATATGATGGAATATCCCTATGAATGTGCAGAACAAACCTGGAACCGTTATTATGCCAATTCCCTGGCTACCTTGATCGCCAACAGTTCGCCGAAAATCAAGCAGGTATTCGACACCTGGAAAACGCAGGACACCGCAGCATTGCTTAGCAACCTCCAGAAAAATCAGGAACTGAAAGCCATTTTATTAGAAGAAACGCCCTGGGTTTTGCAGGCTAAAAATGAGGAACAGCAAAAGAAAAACCTCGCTCTTTTATTTGACTTAGTGCGCATGAGTGGCGAATTGAACAGAGCTTACGAAAAACTAAGTCAGCTCCAAAGCCCGAACGGAGGTTTTGTCTGGTTCAAAGGTGGCAGGGATGATCAGTACATGACGCAATATATTGTAACAGGTATCGGTCACTTAAAAAAATTAAATGCCATTGAACCTTCGCAAACACAAAAATTAAATACGATCGTAAACAAAGCCCTTCCCTACCTGGATGCCCGGATCAAAGACACTTACGACGACCTGATAAAAAATAAAATTGATTTGAACGAGTACGTCCCCTCCTACTATGTGATCCAATACCTGTACATGCGCAGCTTTTTCAACAATAATAAAATCGCTGCGAATGCTCAAAAAGCCGTTGGTTATTTTATGGAGCGCACGGCGAAAACATGGGTAAAAACCAACAAGTATATGCAGGGTATGGCGGCGCTGGCACTGTATCGTAGCGGCGACAAAAGCACTGCTGGCAACATTCTGAAATCATTGAAGGAAACATCCGTCAACAATGAAGAACTGGGCAGGTATTATAAAGACACCTACAGCAGCTGGTGGTGGTACGAAGCCCCCATTGAACGCCAGTCGCTGATCATTGAAGCCTTTGAAGAAATAGCCGCCGATCATACAACAGCAGACGATCTGCGCACCTGGTTACTTAAAAACAAACAAACCAATAACTGGGAAAGCACCAAAGCCACAGCCGAGGCCTGTTATGCTTTATTATTAAAGGGCACACAATGGTTAACCGTTGCGCCCGATGTAACGGTTGATCTGGGCGGATTAAAAGTAACCTCTCAACTGGAAAAGACAGAAGCCGGAACGGGTTACATGAAAAAAACAATTCCGGGCGAAAAAGTGCGGTCCTCCATGGGCAACGTAACTGTAACGGTTGATCAGCCCAATACGGGCCCTAAACAAAGCAACACATTGCCCACCTGGGGAAGCCTGTACTGGCAGTACTTTGAGGACCTCGACAAAATAACAACCGCGGAAACCCCTTTAAAGCTCAGTAAGAAATTATTCATTGAAACCAACAGTGACCGGGGGCCGGTGCTGACGCCGGTTGCAGAAGGAAGCTCCATTAAAGTGGGCGATAAAATAAAAGTGCGGGTGGAGCTGCGGGTAGACCGGGATATGGAATATGTGCACATGAAAGACATGCGCGCCAGCAGTTTTGAGCCGGCTAATGTATTAAGCTCCTACAAATGGCAGGGCGGACTGGGATATTACGAATCCACCAAAGATGCCAGCACTAATTTCTTTTTTAGTTATTTACCCAAAGGCACGTATGTATTTGAATACACATTGTTTGCAACCCTTGCAGGGAATTTCAGTAATGGGATTACTTCTATTCAATGTATGTATGCACCGGAGTTTACGGCGCATAGCGAGGGAGTAAGAGTTACGGTGGCAAAATAGTACACTAAGCTTTTAAATACTATTGTTCAATGCCACGAATACACGAATAGGGTTATCTGGGAGGTTATATTCGGCCAGGAAGCCGGTGAGGTGGCAAGTTAAGGCCAATATCTTCCCGCATTCCCGACTTCCCGGCTGTGATACAGTCGTTGGATTCGTGTTTATATTCTTTGAAGGCCGCTTAATAAATTACTTATTCGTGTATTCGTGGCAGTTTTATGAGATTTGGATAAGTAAATGTAAATTGTTCAATTATAGAAATCGGACTAAAAAGACTATATGTTGAATTTAAAAAAGCTCCACCACATCGCCATTATTTGCAGCGATTATGAGCGGTCAAAAAAGTTTTATACCGAAGTACTGGGCTTTAAAATCATGCAGGAAGTGTACCGGGAAGCGCGCGCTTCGTACAAACTGGACCTGGCGTTAAATGACCAGTATCTTATAGAACTATTCTCCTTCCCCGATCCGCCACCGCGCCCCACAAGGCCCGAAGCCACTGGCCTGCGCCACATTGCATTTGAAGTAACGGATGTAGCCGCAGCCATTCAGCAACTACAGGCAAAAAACATAACGGTAGAACCTCTTCGCGTTGACGAATACACCGGAAAAAAATTCACCTTCTTTGCTGACCCCGATGGGCTGCCTATTGAGCTTTACGAAATATAGTGTTGCATGCGATCTAATAAACGATGGAACCTATTCTGCCATAACACGCGGTCCTATTGATTAAAAAGAATACCATTTTGGGGGCGATTTATAGGCCGAGCCGATGGCTCTCTGGTCTTACCAGACCTCAGGTTAACAAGGAACTGAAGTTCCTCGTTAACCCATTAAACCGAGGCTACGCCTCTATAAAGTTCGCACCACGGGAATTCCGATCCCGCACAATGATATCCCTTCTGTCATAGAAAGCCATCGGCTTGTTCATCAGGTAAATCCGGAATTTATTCCGGATTGATTAGCCCGGTAGAGCATTGAGTGCCATCGGCACGATTCATTTGAGCTAGAAACAGGTCAATCTTTCAGAGAGAAAAAAAACATGCTGACACACAGTTGTCACCACCCCGTTTTAGCTTCGGCCTTCCAAATAAAACGGGCAGTGTTTTCACAATGAGATACTGTATAAATCAAACGATGTTTTTATTGGGTTTAGCTTTTTGATTTACTTTTTTGAACCGAAGCAGAAAAAACCAGGTTACCTTTTTCCGGGAATGGTATTAACCCCGCACATGTGCTCGTCAACAACTACAACACGTTAAGCGATGAATCACTAACGGTGCGGCAATAACAAACGTTTGGGCAACAAATTTTAAAAAAAATTTGGAAGTGGTTTCAAAACACCGTTAACTTTGCTAACACTGTTAGGTAAATTTATTTTTCATGAGTGTAGCAGAGCGCAAATTGAGAGAAAAGGAGCTGGTCCGTAAAAAGATCATCGATGCAGCGTTGCAGCTGGTAAAGAGTGAAGGCTGGGAAGCACTGTCCATACGGAAAATAGCGGATGCTATTGAATACAGCGCTCCGGTGATCTATGATCACTTTGCCAACAAAGAGGCCATTCTTTTTGAAATTTCGCAGGACGGTTTTAAACTGCTGCTGTCAAATATTCACAAAGCCATCTCAAAAAAAGCATCGCCGAAAGAGGAGCTGAAAGCGTTTGTAGAAACCTACTGGAAGTTCGCGCTCAAGAACCGGAGCTATTTCAAACTCATGTTTGGTGTGGGCATGCCCTGTTGCGGGGAAGGAAAAATGAAAACAGAATTTGGAGCCTTACAGGATATAATTTATGAAATCATAAAAAAAATAATCATTGAAAAGAAAACCAATATTGAATCTGCGTGTTATAAAACGCACGCATTCTGGTCGGCCATACATGGTTTTACTTCAATCATGATCGCAAGAAGTGCTGACGTTCCGCAAACAATGAACGTATCAGTGCTCGATCAAATGGTAGTGAACATTATTGAAAATCTTTAAGCCAAAAAAGACGACAATTCAAATAGTAATTATTTTCTAGTGCATTCGGCACGGAATGACAACGGGCAATGGTTGCCGTTCCGTAATACCTGGAATTGCATAAGTAAACAGGATCACCAGCCCCGGCAACACCCTGGGCGCCATTCTCCGGTAGGTACACCGGCAGGACGAATATTTCTTTGACTCAAAAAACTACTCAACAGATGAAAGCAAACAACCATACCATTCACACAAGTATTATTATCCCTGCGCTTATTGCGCTTTCCATATCGATCCAAAGCTGCACCAACGGCGCAGCCAATTCAAGTCCGCAAAACCAGGCGCCCACCCTACCGGTAATGCAAACGCCCCTGTCGCCTGTTACCGTATACCAGGAGTTTTCCGCTTCGCTGGAAGGTAAAGTAAACGTGGAAGTGCGGCCCCAGGTAGAAGGCTACCTTGACAAGATCTATGTTGACGAAGGCGCTTATGTTACCCAGGGACAACCCCTTTTCCGGATCAACCCACAGTCCTATAATGAAGCGCTTAACAATGCCCGGGCCAGTTTATTAGCAGCGCAGGCAAATGTTCAGAAAGAACAGGTAGAGCTCGACCGGCTGAAACCGCTGGTAGACAACAATGTTGTTTCCGAAGTGCAATTAAAAACTGCAAAAGCCAATTACAATGCGGCAACAGCGGCATTGGCACAGGCAAAAGCCCTGGTAGGTGGTGCACAGATCAATGTAGGCTATACACTGATCAAAGCGCCGGTGAGCGGTTATATCGGAAGCATCCCATTTAAAACCGGTAGCCTGGTAGGCCGTGGAGAAACACAGCCGCTTACCGTGCTGAGCGAGGTGAACACGATGTACGCCTACTTCTCCATGAGTGAGCCCGACTTCATTGCCTTTAAAAATAAATACCCGGGCGAAACCATTGAGCAAAAGCTGAAGAACGTTCCTTCTGTTCAATTGCTGCTGGCCGACAATACCGTTTATCCGCAACAAGGAAAGATAGAGCTGGTTCAGGGGCAGTTTGATAAAACCGTTGGCGCCATTAATTTCCGCGCGGCCTTCCCCAACCCCAATAAAATATTAAGAAGCGGTAACACCGGTAAGATCCGCCTGCCGCAGCTCTTTAATGAAGTATTGGTGGTACCACAGGAAGCCACGTTTGAGATACAGGACAAAGTATTTGTATTTACAGTAGATAACAGTAACAAGGTAACCAGCAAACCCATTGCCGTTTCCGGTAAAACTTCTTATTATTATTTTGTAAACAAAGGACTTTCCGCAGGCGAAAAGATCGTGCTTTCCGGAACCGGTAATTTAAAGGACGGTGTACAGATACAGCCACAGGTGGTTTCAGCCGACAGCGTGTTAAAAGCCAATCCGATTTAAGAGAAGTTTATTTTCCCGCAGATCGCGCAGACAAGCGCTGATCGCAACACTGTTCTGCGAATAGCTGCGGGAAGGTAACAGCACTTATTTTCCTGCGGACAACAGGCCCTGACACAGCAGCAACCCCTGCCGCCCGGGGACTTTTTATCCCAATTATTTACGCACAGCATACTTACAACTCTATATCATGCTAAAGAAATTTATACAACGACCCGTATTATCTACGGTTATTTCCATTATCCTGCTCTTGCTGGGTATCCTCTCCCTTTTCGCGCTTCCGGTTACCCTGTTCCCGGATATTGCACCGCCCAGCGTACAGGTTACCGCCACCTATCCCGGCGCCAATGGTGAAGTGGTGGCGCGCTCCGTGGCCACTCCGCTGGAAGAAGCCATCAACGGTGTGGAAAACATGACCTACATGACCTCCAACTCCAGCAACGATGGTACTATGACCCTGACCGTATTTTTCAAGCAGGGCACCGATCCGGATATTGCTTCGGTAAACGTACAGAACCGCGTTTCAAAAGCCGTGAACCAGATCCCCCAGGAAGTAGTGCAGTCGGGCATTTCCACTCAAAAAGTGCAGAACAGTTTTATCATGTTTACCGGACTTTACAGTGAAGACAGTACCCAATACGATGAACTGTTCCTGGAAAACTATTTAAAGATCAACGTGATTCCCCAGATACAGCGGATCCCCGGCGTGGCCCAGGCACAGGTATTTGGCGCTAAAGATTATTCCATGCGGGTATGGCTGAAACCGGATCGGTTGGCAGCCAACAATCTTTCCCCGCAGGATGTACTCGCGGCCATCAGGGACCAAAGCCTTGAGGCTGCTCCCGGCCGGTTGGGGCAAAACAGCGATGAAGTTTTTGAATACGTGTTGAAGTATAAGGGTAAGCTAAACCAGCACGAGGATTATGAAAATATCGTGATAAAAGCAAACCCCAATGGTTCCGTATTAAAGCTGAAAGATGTTGCCCGTGTGGAGTTTGGCGCGTTTACTTATAACGCCAATAACCGCCTGAACGGGAAACCGGTTTCGGGATTCGCGATCTTACAAACCGCCGGATCCAATGCCAACGAGATCCTTACAGAAGTGGAGAAGCAACTGGGAGAACTGTATACCACCATGCCCAAAGGCATCAAACCCGTTACCATGTACAACTCCAAGGAGTTCCTGGATGCGTCCATTCACCAGGTAAGGGAAACATTGATCATCGCCTTTGTACTGGTATTTATTGTAGTATTTATTTTCCTGCAGGATTTTCGCTCTACACTGATACCCGCTATTGCAGTGCCCGTGGCCATTGTGGGTACCTTCTTCTTTCTCCAGTTGTTTGGCTTTACCATCAACCTGCTCACGCTGTTTGCATTAGTGCTGGCTATTGGTATTGTGGTGGATGATGCCATCGTGGTAGTGGAAGCCGTGCACGCAAAAATGGAACAGAAGGACATGCCGGTGCGTAAAGCCACGGTGCAGTCTATGAACGAGATCTCGGGCGCCATCATTTCCATCACACTGGTAATGGCCGCGGTATTTGTGCCTGTCGGATTTATGCAGGGGCCGGCCGGTGTGTTCTACCGCCAGTTTGCCTTTACACTGGCCATCGCCATCCTGATCTCTGCTGTGAACGCGTTAACGCTAAGCCCCGCGCTTTGTGCGTTGTTCCTGAAGAATACGCATCAGCCGGGAGAAAAAGGACATTCGCACGAGAAGAAAGGTTTTATGGGCCGCTTCTTTATGGCCTTTAATGCCGGATTCCGCACCCTGACGAATCGCTATATCGGCAGTCTGAAATTCCTGATCCGCAGGAAATGGGTAGCCATTAGTGGGTTGGTGCTTATTGCCGGGGTAAGTTACTGGCTGATCAAAAGAACACCTTCGGGATTTATTCCTACGGAAGACCAGGGTTTTGTATTGTATGCAGTAAACACGCCTCCGGGAAGTTCGCTGCATCGTACGCACAAGGCCACAGAAGCCATTGATCAGATCATTAAAAAAGAAGAATCAGTTGAAAATCTTTGGGTAGCCGATGGATTGAACTTTATCAGCAATGCTTCTGCTTCTCCTTATGCCGCAGGTTTTATCCGGCTAAAGGATGTAGACAAACGCGGTAAGCTAACGAACCCGGATGCCATCGCAGCAGCACTTACCGGCAAAGTAACTTCCGTAAAAGATGCCAATACCTTCTTCTTCAACTTCCCTACCGTACAGGGTTTTGGTAACGTGAGCGGGTTTGAATTTATGTTGCAGGACCGCACCAATGGTCCGCTGGATAAACTGGGCAACACGGCAGGCGCTTTTATTGGCGCATTAATGAAACGAAAAGAGATCGCCTATGCCTTTACCACCTTTGCAGCCGGCAATCCGCAATATTCAATAGAAACCGATTATGTTAAAGCAAAACAGTTGGGCGTATCCGTAAGCGAGCTGATGCAGACCATGCAGATCTACTTTGGTAGCAGTTTTGTGTCCGACTTTAACCGCTTTGGTAAATACTACCGGGTAATGGCGCAGGCAGATATCCCCTATCGTAAAGATCAGTCTTCGCTGGACGGCATTTTTGTAAAAAATAACCTGGGCGAAATGGTGCCGGTTAAAACACTGGTTACGTTGAAGCGTGTATATGGTCCGGAAACCGTAACCCGTAACAACCTTTTTAATGCCGTTACCATTAACGGGGTGCCCAAGCCGGGCTATAGCACGGGTGATGCCATCCGCGCCATTGAGGAAACGGCAAAGACGGCCCTGCCGAGAGGTTACTCTTACGAGTGGACGGGCATTACCCGCGAAGAACGGAGCGCGGGCAGTCAGCAGGTATACATCTTCCTGCTCAGCATCATCTTTGTATACTTCCTGTTGGCAGCGCAGTATGAAAGTTATGTGCTGCCCCTGGCGGTGATCCTTACCGTACCCGCCGGTATCATGGGAGTATTTCTATTTATCGGCTTTGCCGGATTAGAAAATAATATTTATGTACAGATCGGGTTGATCATGCTCATTGGGCTATTGGCCAAGAACGCCATCCTTATTGTGGAGTACGCGGTACAGCGGCGAAGAAAAGGGATGAGCCTGGTAGCCTCTGCGCTGGAAGCCTCAAGGCTGCGCCTGCGCCCGATCTTGATGACCTCTTTTGCATTTATTGTGGGGATGCTGCCGCTGGTGTTTGCAAAAGGCGCATCGGCCATTGGGAACCACTCCATTGGTTATAGCACCGTTGGCGGTATGTTGACCGGCGTGTTGCTGGGTATCTTCATCATCCCGGTATTGTATATCATCTTCCAGTATTTGCAGGAAAAGATTGTAGCAAAAAGAGCGGAGGATGATGAGGATTGGGAATTGAGATAAGCTCGTCGGGCGCAGCATGACGAAAGCATAATTACGGACGTCACCCTGACCGCAGCGGAGCGGAAGACCCTCGAAAATGTCGAACGGCCTAATAATACTGAGATGCTTCGGCTTCGTTACACTGCGCTCAGCACGACGACAGCATGATTACGGACGTCACCCTGAGCGAATCCCGACGAAAGTCGGGAGCAGCCGAAGGGTCTCTCGAATGTCAGAGAGGCGGTCATCACAGAGATGCTTCGACTTCATTGCACTCCGCTCAGCATGACGACAAAAAAAAATGAACACATCAAATCAACTATGAATTATTTAAATATGAAAAAAAGATATTCCCTGCTGCTGCCGGTGATCGTAATAGCAATTACGGCCGCATCCTGTAAAGTAGGACAGGCTTATAAACGCCCGGAAGTGGCGCTGCCGCAGGAATTCCGCGCGGTGGCAACGGCCGACACCAGCAGTATTGCGGATGTGGAATGGAAACAGTTTTTTACAGACCCGGCCCTGCAAATGCTTATCAGCAAAGGGATCAGCTATAACTATGATCTGCAAATAGCGTTAAAGCGCGTGGCCGCTTCCGTACAAACACTAAAGCAGGCAAAGCTGTTGCAACTGCCGCAGCTCAGCTTCAGTGTTACGGCGCAAACCACTAATCCGTCCAACAACAGTTTAAACGGGTTAAGCATCGGCAGCTTTATCGGCAAGCAACATGTGGAAGATTTTAATGCCGCTTTTAATCTTACCTGGGAGGCCGACATCTGGGGCAAGATCCGTCGCCAGCAGGAAGCCACCATGGCCGGTTACCTGCAAACCTACGAGGCTTCAAAAGCCGTGCAAACGCAGCTGGTGTCCAATATTGCGCAGGGTTATTATAACCTGCTGATGCTGGATGAACAACTGAACATTGCAAAAAAGAACCTGGCTATAACCGACAGTACGCTCAACTTTACCCGCCTGCAACGCAATGCCGGTGAGGTTACCACGCTGGCCGTGCAACAGGTGGAAGCGCAAAAGCAATCCACTGCCCTGCTCATTCCGCAGCTGGAACAAAATATTGCGGTACAGGAAAATGCCTTAAGCATTTTAACCGGCAGTTTACCCGGACCGGTGGAGCGCGGCAAAGGGCTTTTTAATTCGGCAGTGCCGCAATGGTTAACGCCCGGCATTCCCTCTGCACTACTCAGCAGGCGGCCGGATGTGCGCGCTAAGGAAATGGAGCTGATCGCCGCCAATGCAAAGGCCGGTATTGCCCAGGCCAATATGTACCCCAGCCTGTCCATCACCGCGCAGGGCGGACTAAACTCCTACCTGGCCAATAACTGGTTTAATATACCGGCATCCCTGTTTGGAACGTTGTTGGGTAGCGTTACCCAGCCCGTGTTTGAGCAACGCCGGTTAAAAACGCAATTGGAAACGGCAAAGATCCAGCGGGAGCAATCGGTGCTGGAGTTCCGCCAGTCGGTATTGACGGCCATTGGCGAAGTATCGGACGCACTGGTAGCCACCGAAAAATTAAAAGAGCAAAAGACCATTGCCACCAGTCAGGCCGATACCTTAAAAGGGGCCATTAAAAATGCGCGCCTGTTGTTTAAAAGCGGCATGGCTAATTATATAGAGGTGCTCTCCGCGCAGGCCAATGTATTGCAGGCAGAGCTGAACCTCGCCAACATTCACCGTTTGCAGCTGAGCGCTGCGGTAGACCTCTACCGCTCCCTTGGCGGCGGATGGAAATAAAAATAAACTTTATGCAAGTAACCGACATCACCCATAAAAAAACAAGAATAGTACTCATTGCCATTCTTGGATTACTCACCGCAATTGGTCCGTTCTCTATCGACATGTACCTACCTGGTTTCCCGGCTATGGCAAAGGACCTGCATACGTCTATCAACACCATTGCTTACTCCTTGTCCAGCTTTTTCATTGGGCTGTGCGTGGGTCAGCTTATCAGCGGGCCGTTGCTGGATCGCTACGGCAGAAAGCGCCCGCTCATCATAGGATTGGTATTGTATATTGCCGCCTCCATTGGTTGTGTGCTGGTGCATACATCGGATGCGTTGATCGCTCTGCGGTTTATACAGGCCTTGGGCTGTTGCGTATCTCTGGTGGCACCGCGCGCCATTACCAGGGATGTGTTTCCTTTGGAGGATAATGCCAAAGTATTATCCCTGCTTATTTTGCTGTTAGGCGTATCCCCCATACTGGCGCCCACTTTTGGCAGCTATGTGGTGGCTTTTTACAAATGGCAGGATGTATTTATTATACTGGCCCTCATTGCCGCTATTACACTGGCTGCGGTGATCTTCCTGTTTAAGGAAAGCAGGCCTCCAGATACTTCCGTATCCTTAAAACCGCGCCCCATTCTCAATGCCTTTGGCGGTGTGCTAAAGAACCCGCAGTTCTTTACCTATGCCTTTGCAGGTGGCGTGTCCTTTGCGGGATTATTTGCGTACCTCTCCGGATCGCCATTTTTGTTTATGGAATACTTTGGGGTTTCTAAAACAGCCTATGGTGCCATCTTTGCTATTATTGCAGCCGGGCTTATCGGCAGCAGCCAGTTAAACGCCGTGCTGTTAAAAAAATATTCCAGTGAGCAGTTGGTAACCGCATCCATCCTGCTGCAAACCATCATCGGCTTTGTATTGCTGGCGGGCATTACCACCGGCATCCTGGGGCTGTATGGCACCATCGCCGTTATCTTTCTTCTTTTCTGCACATTGGGCATCAGTTCTCCCAACACTGCGGCGCTTAGCATCCTGCCTTTTAGCAAGGAAGCGGGCAGTGCCTCTGCATTACTGGGTGCCCTGCAAATGGGCCTGGGTGCCCTGGCGGCGGCGCTTACGGGTGTGTTTGAGAACCGAACCCCAACACCTATAGCCATCATTATCGCTGCCAGCGGGTTGCTGGCGCTGGTGATACTGCTGATAGGTCAGCGGTGGATAAAGCAAACGCCTGCGGCGGAAGCAGTAGTGATTGCGGATGATGTTGTAGAAGAGGAGGAAGAAGAGGCTTGTATTATTGTATAGTTAGTAAGGTACAATCGTCATGCTGAGCGCAGTGCAGCGGAGCCGAAGCATCTCTGTGATAGAGACGGCTCTAACATTCGCGAGACCCTTCGGCTACTCCCGACTTTCGTCGGAATCCGCTCAGGGTGACGTACACAAATCATGCTCGCGTCATGCTGAGCGCAGCAGAGCGGAGTCGAAGCATCTCTGTAATATAAACACCACCAAAATTTAGGAGTACCCAACCCCAATATCATGGTTTATTTTAGTAATTTGTACTATGCAAAAAGGCGGCTTTGTATACATACTAACCAACAAGCTCAGAACCGTTCTTTACATTGGCGTAACATCCAATCTCCGGTCGCGGTTATGGGAACACGAGCACCACGAAATACCCGGTAGCTTTACGGATAAATACAATGTAACACTACTCATTTATTATGAGTGGCTCGATACAATCAATTCGGCTATAGAACGGGAAAAACAGTTGAAGGGCTGGATCAGAAAAAAGAAAGAACAATTGATTGCACGAAAGAATCCACAGTGGAAGGTTTTTAATGAGGAGATTTCTAAGGAGATATATAGTCTTTTATATTAAATAATTATGCTCGCGTCATGCTGAGCGCAGCAGAGCGGAGCCGAAGCATCTCTGTGATAACAAACTCTCCGAAAATCGCAAGACCCTTCCGCTCCGCTTCGCTTCGGTCAGGGTGACGTGCTTAAAGCAGGCTTTCGTTCCTCCTCATCCCTCCTTCCGCAACGCGGGCTTCAAATACCCGCCGATATGCAGCACCTCCCGCACATCAATTAAATGCGCGGCTTCCATTAGCCGGGTTAAATGCAGGTACAGTTTTAATAAATCCAGATCAATATCTTCTGAACAACTGGATAGTGCATAGGTTAATATATGCTCAATACTTTGCCGCCATTGCTTTATATCCTGATACTTAAAAAAGCGATAGAACACAACATAAGGATCCTGATACTCTTTTTCCGACAGGTTTTTGGGTAGGCACTTCCATTCTGCACAATCGGCATTGGGGCGGGCATACAGCCGCTTGTCTGTAAACTGCTCCGGGGTTAGTAGCAAAGCGCTCAATTTCTTTTGCCGGCAAAATGCCCGTGCAGCAAGCATTACAGACCTGATCGCCTTAAACGAGTCCAATACCGACGCCGGTTCTTCCTTTTGATGTATTTTGTTTTTAGCGGCGGATAGCAATACCTGCCGGATGGTTTTTCTAAAGGAGCCGATATCTGCAAACTGGAAACACTCGGCCAATACCTGGTAGGGATCCCTAACGGCCAAACCGGCCCAGCAGCGGGTTTTAAAAGGGTCTTTGTTTTTCATCAGTTTTTGTTTTTAGGTTAATTGTTTTTAATCGTCGTCGTTTCGGCTTACCCTGTTAGCGAACGCAACCACCCAACTGCACCGTCATTTCGAACCCGACGCCAGGAGGGTGAGAAATCTCGTTGTTTAAAAATGATACTCCGCCGCCTGCGGTCAGGAGGAATGGAAGAATCTTTACGCGGTCAAAAGAAACCTTGCTTGTATTCTGTAGCATTATCTGACATTTTTTTCTTTTTCCACTTTTTCAGTCGATAAAAAGTGGAGCAAAAATCTTGTCCGCAAAAAAGGCAAATCCTGCCTGACTATTATTCATTCGAATTGGGTTTTAACGTTGCCGGCAGGACCATAAAAATCTGCGCTTCAGGCTTTGTTCCGCTTGGGCGGAACGCCATTTCGCTTGATTTTTCTTTTTGCTGGTTTTGCGGACGACCTTCTAAGAAAAATTTGTTACGCCCCAACCTTTCATTTTCATCGGGTGGCTCCTTTGCATAGCCATTCCCCGAGTGTAACCGCAACCACCCAACCGCACCGTCATTTCGATGAATTCGCCAAAGGCGGATGAAGAGAAATCCCGTTGTTTAAGGATGAGATTCCTCCCTCCTCTTCGTTGCGGTCGGATCCGATAGCTATCGGATGACGGCTACCCCGAACCATCCTGCGATTGCACCCGGCCGGGAAAAGCGGTCATAATTTCCCCGCTGGTGGTGGCAATAACGGTAAGGGTGGTTACGGTATTGCCCGCAGGATCATAGCCCACGGTCATGCCCGCATCCCACACCCGTTGCAGGTGGTGACTGCCGGGCATGGGACCTGGCAGTTGCTGGCCGGCATCTCTTATGCAGGCTACAATTTGGGGTATGGGAATGGTAAACTTGCCGGTGAGCGGGTGGCGCGGCACTTTGTAATAATGGCGCTCTAAAATATGCGCCAGCACTTTGGCGCTTAAATACCAGCCCTGGCGCAGCAGCTTTTTACGCTTTTTTACCGGCAGCTGCCAAATAAGGCCCTCCTGCAATTGTTGCAGCCAGCTTTGCGTATCTGCCAGCAGAAAAAGCACTTGCAGCCATTGTGCTTCATTAAAGGTGTTTGGTGCAGGTGTAGCAACGGCGTTATCCATAACTAATAGGTTTTAGGCTGGCACCCGCACAAAAAAGGCGTGGTGCTCAACTTACCGCATTAGAGGCCCTGAGACGCCCAGCAACGGATAAGAGAGCCCACGCCTAGGTCGTGAGCTATTCTGCTTATCATCCCGTTGCTTTTGAAATTTCTCAGGTTTCTAATGCGAGATTCAAAGCGAAAGCTTCAAATAATTTTATGAAGTAATCGCAAAAATATTATTTCAGCACAAATATAGTAATTCAAATTGGAATGTGAGCTATAACTCACTTTATTTTTTTTAACATTGCCGGACCTTGGAATTGTGAATAAACTTGAAAAGCGATATAATCAGGAAATTAGCCTATTGGGTGAACGCCTTCGAAAACTCCGGGAGCAAAAAAAGTTAACGCAGCTTGATATGGAAATTAATTCCGGAATTAACAGAACGGAAATTAGCAGAATAGAAAATGGACAAAAAAATATTGAATTTCTTACGCTTGTTAAATTAGCAATTGCTTTAGATGCTGAACTAGAGGATTTTTTTTATAATCATAAGGCTTAAAAG